>CALMFQ010000512.1 GCA_937863215.1 uncultured Pseudomonadota bacterium | reverse complement strand
CGATTTGTCTTCCGGCATCCAGCCGGGAGCGCGGCCAAAGCCATTCCAGGTTTTTTTGCTGGCCGGGTCGATATACTTGGCCGGCTTCGCGGATTTGGTCACCGTGCCTCTTGCCTGCCTGCCGCCAACATGTCTGGCAATATCGTCCACCGTCAGGCCATAAAGTGCCATCTGATTGGCAATGCCATCCAGAACTGCCTTGGTTTCCGCCTGTTTGGCCTGCTCGGCTTGAACCAGCAATGCCTCTGCCTGTTGTTTCAACTCCAGATAAGTGCTCATGAATTAACTCGTTATTAAGTGTGTGCGAGAAATTGTAATATAAATCGCCATTAAAAGAATAGTAAACGTTAATTAATTATTTTTTTGTAAATAAATGCGAACACGAACGGAACGCCTTTAGAGTGCGAATTGGTCGGTGCTGGACAGGTAGGCCGGTAGGGGTATTGTCGCGCAACGACAGTCCGGCGTCGGCGATGCTTGCTGCAAGCGGAGAGAACAAGACAGGAGGGGCGGAATGGCTTCCGCTGATGCAGGAAAATCCGCCAAGTGATTGAACGGACAAAAAAAGAAGGGGCCAATCGGCCCCTTGCAATCTAACCACTGGAGATACACAAGCAGAAGGCATAACCTTCTGAGCGCATATTGGCATCAATCGCCGTACTGTGGCTTGATCCACATCAAGCGCAGGGATTTTGTCGCTGATTTTATGCTGCGGAAGGCAATTCTGCTGCCGGCCGGGGCGATTTTTGTGGCCAGCCGGTGTTGCTGTGCGCCTAAATGGATACCTTAGTTCAGGTAGCGCCGGCCACCTTCGTAACGGCTGGCGAAGTAGCTGTTGCGCAGGCTGCTGACCTTGATCTGGCCGTTGGTGGCCGGGGCATGGACGAACCTTTCGTCACCGATATAAATGCCGACGTGCGAGAACGGCTTGTTGCGGGTATTGAAGAAAACCAGATCGCCCGGCTCCAGTTGCTGGCGCTCGACTTCGCGGCCGAGTTGGGCTATTTGTGCCGCGTTGTGCGGCAGGCTGATGCCGGCTGCCTGGCGATAGATATAACTGACCATACCGCTGCAATCGAGCCCGCTTTCCGGATTGGCACCGCCAAAGCGGTAGTCGATATTCAGCAGCCCCAGTGCATACAACACTACTTCCATGGCGGTGCCGCCAAAATTGTCGGCGTTGGCTTCCGGCCTGGAAGGCTGTGGTGCCGCCACTTTTGCCGGCGCAGCAGCGAGTTGCTGCTTCGGTGCTGCCACATGTGTCACAGGTGTACGACTGGCGCAGCCGGGTAGTGCGGCGATCAGGCAGGCCAGCAGCAGTGGTCGGGGTGTGCGCATGAATAGATACTTCACGGTGAAAACGCTTTAAGTATAGTTCATGACTTGCTGTTTTATAATGATAATTTATATGAATTGGCAGTTCTGGCGCATCGCCCGGCGCTGGTAGTGCACCGATGCGTTGCAAGCCGGGTATCTGGGCGCGGCATTGCGGCCTTGCCACAATGGGCGGTGCGACAGTATCTTGACCGGGATTGCATCGGCGCACGCCGGGTCGGTCCGTGTGGCCTGTGCGGCGCCGTTACCCCATGTTCAGGAATGCGTATCGACCGTGCACGGATCGGGCTTTTTGAATCTGCCGGGCACGGAATTGCTTGAGTAGTGGTGTTTATCAATCTTTTTGATGGGAGACGAAATGATGCAACTCGCTAAATTTGCCGTAACCGCCGCCGCAATCGGCCTGCTGGCAGGTTGTGCCAGTAATGGCGATCTGGCCGCAGTCAAGGCCGAGGCCGAACGTGCCAACCAGAGCGCCAGCAAGGCGCTGGCGGCGGCAGCCAACGCTCAGGCTGCTGCCGATGCTGCCAATGCCAGGTTGCAGGCGATCGAAGCAACTGCGAACGATGCGCTGAGTGCGGCGCAGAAAACTTCGCAGGCAGCCGGTGAGGCCAAGGCGGCTGCCGCCGATGCCAAACAGGCATCGCAGCGTGCCATCGATGCGTCGAAACAGGCGGAAAAATCGGCCGAGCAGGTCAACGAGCGTATCGACCGGATGTTCAAGAAGGCGATGATGAAGTAAGTGCTGGACGGTGCCGGGTAGCCGTTGGCGTCAGTGAACGACTACCCGGGTACCCGGCGTGATCCAGGTCAGCAGTTGTTTGATCTGCTCATTGGTAAGCGCCACACAGCCGCGTGTCCAGTTCATTTGCTGGTGGATGCGGATGTCGCCGTCGCCCAGACCATGCAGACCGATGTTGCCGCCCAGTGCGGTGGTGGCGGGCGGTGTCGTGCCTTCGGCGTCGGCGTCGAGCAAGCGGCGGTGTTCCGCCGCGCTGATCGTGCCACGTGCCAACGCCTGATCTGCCTGCTGTACGTTCGGATAACCGAGCGCAATGAACGTGTTGTAGCGCTTGCTGCCCAGAATTGCGGTAACACGATATTCGCCCAGCGGCGTAGTGCTGTCGCCGCGCCGATGAAAACTGCTGGTGCCACCGCGGCCGATGGATATCTGCTCGAAGCGGGCGAGGGCATTGTTTTGCTCATCGCGTACAATCACACTTGCATCCGCAGTGTTGACGTCGATCCAGACCGAATCCTGCGCCCAGGCTGCTCCAGTCAGCAGCAAACCCGATATCACCCCGATCCATGCGGAAATACTGATTCGATTGCCATGAAACATGTCGTGAAAAACCTGTGTTGTGCCCTGCTGGTCGTTGGCGCGTGCTCTGCATTCGCCAGTACTTTCCCGTTGCCGGAAGACGGTTCGACCATGGTGGGCGAAATCCGCGTAGTCGTTCCAACCCCGGACAATACCCTGCTGGATATCGCCCGTCATTTCGACGTCGGCTACGAGGAAATCGCCAACGCCAATCCGGGTATGTCGGTGTGGACTCCTGGCAAAGATGCCCGGGTCGTCGTGCCGACCCGCTACATTCTGCCGCCCAAGCCGTGGAAGGGGATTGTAGTCAATTTGCCGCAACGCCGGCTGTATTACTTCCCGCCGGTGCGCAAAGGCCAGCGGCCGGAAGTGGTGACCTACCCGGTGGGCATTGCGCGCGAAGGCTGGTCGACGCCGCTGGGAGAGTCGAAGCTGATCGCCAAATACAAGGATCCGGCGTGGTTCGTCCCCAAGAGTATCCGCGAAGAGCATCGGCAGGAGTCCGGCGAGGAGTTGCCAGAGTATTTTCCGCCCGGGCGCGACAACCCGATGGGAATGCTGGCGCTCAAGACCGGATTCCCATCGATTTTCATCCATGCCACCAACCGCCCGTGGGGCATAGGCCTGCGTGTCAGCCATGGCTGTCTGCACCTGTATCCGGAAGACGCGGCGGAGGTTTTTCCGAATATCCCGCTCGGCACGCCGGTGCGTTTTATCGATGAGCCGTTCGTGATTGGCAAAGATAAGCAGCACTGGTACATGATGTCCTATCTGCCGCTGAACGAGTATCCAAGCGCCTTGAGCAAGCAGACGCGTGCGGTGGCCGCATTGCAGCCGTTGCTGGGCGAGCTGCTGAGTCTGCCGGCAACGCAGCGCCGCGATATCGACTGGGGCCGGGTGCAATGGCTGGCGGAAAATCCGGTCAGCCTGCCGCACGGAATCCAGCTCGGCATGACTTCTGTCGCCGATCAGATCGCTGCAATTGCGGCAGAACGTTACGAGTACGAGCCGTATGGTATCGATGCCAACACTGCCGCCTTGCCGGATTACGAGCCGGGCAAGGCGGCGCCGCGTGAGACTGCAGCGCCAGCCGGCTCTGGCGATGGCGCCGAGGACGGGGCGCGGGCAGGTCAATCGAGGAATTAATCGTCGCGCTGCGATTTGAGCCATTTATGTTGCATGCCGGACGTCGCTGCCGCTGTTGCCGCCTGGCGCCGCGAAATGCCGGCAAGCGGCAGATAGTCAAAAAAATCAGCTATAAAGGGAACTGATTACCTGGAAAACATTCAAATCAGTGCTTTTTTATATAGTATTAACTGGATGCACCGCGTTTTGGAGGCAAGGCTCTAGATTGCTTGCGTGGCCTTACGCGGGATGATAATTTACACGTCATTTTTTTGGGACAGGATGTATTAATGGTGCGGATAAGATCAAAGATTAAGGCATGCGTGCTTGCCTGTGCGCTGCTCGGTGCACCCACCTTGGCGGTCGGCGCTGGTATGGGCAAGATGAATGTGCTTTCCGGCCTCGGTCAGCCATTGCTTGCCGAAATTGATCTGGTATCGGTGCAGGACGACGAGCTGGCCGGCATGACCGCGCGTCTGGCTTCGCCGGAAATGTTCCGCGAGGCGCAGCTGCAATATCCGTCCCATTTGTCCGGCCTGAAGTTCTCGGTGGAAAAACGGCCGAACGGCACGCGCTATGTAAAGGTGACCTCCAATAATCCGGTCGGTGAGCCATTCATTGATGTGCTGATCGAATTGAATTGGCAGACCGGCCGTCTGGTACGCGAATTTACTGCCTTGCTCGATCCGCTTGGCGATCAGTCGCCGAAGATCGACCAGTCGCGTGTACCACAGACTCAGGTGGTGACCAGCGACAGCCTGGCAAAACAGCAGAGCGCCGCCGCAGGTGCAACCAGCGGCAAGCCTGGACGCAGTTTTGCCCGCAAGGGGCCGCGTGTGGACGAGCCGGGCATGCCGGAAGCGTTCAAGACCGCCAAGGCCGATGCCAAGGCTGCCGCTGAAGCAAAGGCGGCTGCAGACGCCAAGGCAGCAGCGGATGCCAAAGCCGCCGCCGAAGCCAAGGCTGCTGCCAAAGAGGAAGCCAAACCGAAGGAAGAACCTAAACCGGCTCCGATCATCGCCCGCAAGGCCAAGCCTGCGGCCGAGCCAAAACCGAAGCCGGAAACCGAAACCGCTGAAGGCTACAAGGTCAAGCCGGGCGAGACTCTGGCACAAATCGCCGGCAAGACCAAGCCGGAAGGCATCAGCCTTGAGCAGATGCTGGTCGGCCTGTATCAGGATAATCAGGATGCATTCCTGAAAGGTAATATGAACCGCCTGCGTGCCGGCAAGATATTGTCGGTGCCGAGCAAGGAGAAGGTCGAAGCGATTTCTCCGGAGCAGGCGGTCAAGGAGATCAAGACTCATTCTGCCGACTGGAACAGTTATCGCCAGAAGCTGGCCGAAACCGTTGCCAAGGCTCCGGTTGAAGGAGAAGGCGGCGCCAAGTCCAGTTCCAGCGGCAAGCTTGCCGCCAAAGTGGAAGACAAGGCTGCGCCACCGGCTGGTGCCAGCAAGGAAGTGCTGAAGCTGTCGCGTGGTGATGTCAAGGGCAAAGGTGGGGCTGGCGGCAAGGATGTTGCTGACAAGAATGCTGCCGCAGAAGAACAGATTGCGCGCGAAAAGGCATTGAAAGATGCCAATGATCGCGTGACCAACCTGCAGAAAAACATCTCCGAGATGCAGAAGCTGCTGGAAATGAAGAACAAGTCCGGAGCCGATCTGCAAGCCCAGTCGGCGAAGCCGGCCGAGGCGGCGAAGGCTGCTGCGCCAGCCGCATCTGCTGCTGCAGCGAAACCGGCCGAGCCGGCTGCTCCTGCGGCCGCACCTGCTCCGGCTGCGCCAGAAGCGGCTGCTCCCGCAGCACCGGTTGCGCCTCCGCCGGAGGCAGCAAAACCGGCCAAACCTGCCAAGCCGGTGCAGCACAAGAAGCCGGTCGAGGTTGCACCGGCCGAGCCGGGCATGTTTGACAGCCTGATGGAAAACCCGTTGCTGGTGGGCGGCGGGCTTGCCGGCATCGGCCTGCTGGGCGGTGCGGCATTCTTCATCGCCAAGCGGCGCAAGCGTCCGTCGTTTGAAGACAGCATCATTACCGGTGGCGATCTGCGCGCCAATACCGTGCTCGGTAATACCGGTGGCGCAATCATCAATACCAATGCCACCGAAAGCTCATTCCTGACCGATTTCAGCCGTGCCGGGCTGGGTAATATCGATACCGACGAGGTCGATCCGATTGCCGAGGCGGAAGTCTATATGGCGTACGGCCGCGATGCGCAGGCGGAAGAAATCCTCAAGGATGCGTTGACCAAGGATCCGAGCCGCCAGGAAATCCGTCTCAAGTTGCTGGAAATTTACGCGGGCCGCAAGAATACCGCCAGCTTCGAAGAAGTTGCATCCGAACTGTATGGCGCTACCGAAGGCAAGGGGCAGTTGTGGGCCAATGCTGCGCAGTTGGGGCGCGATCTGGATCCGGGCAATCCGCTGTACAAGTCCGCGGATGTGGCGGCAGAAAGCCAGTTTACCAAAACGCAGGTCCTCGACCGTTCGCCGCTTGCGGATGCCGCACCGGCCGCCAAACCCGTACAGGCCGAGCCGGTAGATGAAGCCGAGCTGGATTTCGATCTGGATCAGCCGGCTGTTGCGGTGACACCGGCTGCAGCGCCGGCCCCGGTTGAAGAGGTCGAGGCACTGGCGGACAACACGCTCGATTTCGACCTCGGTGACTTCTCGTTGCCGGAGGTGAAGGCCGAGGCTCCAGCCGTTGCGGTCGAATTGCCTGTTGCAGCGGAAGTTGCCGCGCCGCTGGTGGAGGCGATTGAAGTGCCGGTAGCAGCCAGCGCAGAAAAGGAAATGCTCGATTTCGATTTCCAGCTGGATACTCCTGCAGCAGCCCCGGCCGCAGCGATGCCGGAAATCGAGAACATCGATCTCAGCCTGGAGTTGCCTCCACTGGAAGAGGCGCCGGAGCCGGTACCGCAAGCGGCAGTCGATCTGGGGCTGGACGACTCCGATCCGATGGCAACCAAGATCGATCTGGCGCGTGCCTATATCGATATGGGCGACAAGGAAGGCGCACGCGAAATTCTGACCGAGGTCATGCAGGACGGCGGTACTGAGCACCAGACCGTTGCCAAGCAGTTGCTCGAACAGATCTGACGCTTGGGCCTGTGATCGGTACGAGGCCGGGTGATGCGAATCGCCTGGCTTTTTCTTTTCCCTGTGGGTGTCACGGCCGGATTGCGGGTATGCGCAGCTGGCTGGCACTAACGTCCGCTTGATGGAGGGTAGCTTGTGGCGCGCAGAGGCGAATTGTCGCAGTTCCATCCCGCTACCCGTATCGCATTCTGGATTTTGCTGGCATTGCTGTTGCCTGTACTTGACTGGAAATTCCTGCTCGCCTTGAGTGCGCTGCTGTTGCTGGCTGCGGGCGTATATTTCCCGCAGCGCCTGATAGGGGTCTTGCGGCGTAATCGCGTCTTGCTGCTTTCGGTACTGATTCTCTACTGCCTGATTACTCCGGGTCAGCCGCTCGGGGAGTGGTGGCCGGTGCGCCTGATCACTCTGGAGGGGGCGCTGCACGGGGCGATGCAGGCGTTGCGTCTGTTGGCCATGCTGGCATCGCTTGCGTGGCTGCTGGGAGGGCTTGGCCGGGAGCGGTTGCTGCAAGGGCTGTTGCACCTGCTGCAGCCGCTGGCCCGGTGTAGCCTGGATGTGCAGCGTCTGGCTGTGCGTTTGACGCTCACGCTGGAGTATATCGACCGCCATCTCGGCAGTGCAGCGCCGCGTTGGCAGGATGAACTCGACAGTGCTTTGCAACTGCGCGAGAACGAGCCTCACGCTGCCATCCGCTGGCAGCCGGAGTCGTTGGTGCTGCAGGAATGGCTGATATTGCTGGCGATGACCGGCTTGCTTGTTTATTGTCGTCTGGGTGTCTGAGTGCGTATTGCTCTGGGATTGGAATATGATGGTCGCAGTTTTTCCGGCTGGCAGTCGCAGCCAACCGGGGGAACGGTGCAGGATGCATTGGAACGCGCTCTGTCTATCATTGCCGGCGAACCGATACGGGTGATTGCCGCCGGCCGTACCGATGCCGGTGTGCACGCCTCAATGCAGGTGGTGCATTTCGATACCGCAGCCATGCGTCCGGATATGGCCTGGGTGCGTGGTGTCAACAGCCATTTGCCGCATTCGGTTGCGGTGCAGTGGGCCAGGCCGGTGGATGAACAGTTTCATGCACGTTTTTCGGCGCGCGGGCGCAGCTATCGCTATGTGCTGTTCAATCATCCGGTGCGCCCGGCTTTATTGCACGGGCGTGCGGGATGGTGCCATAATCCGCTCAATCTGGAACTGATGCAGCGTGCCGCCAGCCTGCTGGTGGGAACCCACGATTTCAGCGCATTTCGGGCTGCAGAATGTCAGGCCAAATCCCCAATCAAACAATTGAAGCAACTGGATATCAGCCGCGGTGGGCATCTGATCCATTTCGATTTGCATGCCGATGCTTTTTTGCATCACATGGTACGTAATCTGGTTGGCAGCCTGGTTCACGTAGGCAAGGGCAGGCAGGCACCGGACTGGCTGGCGCAGGTATTGGAATCGCGCGACCGCAGCAAGGCGGCGGCGACATTTGCGCCGGACGGCTTGTACCTGAACGGGGTTGAATATGCCGAACATTGGGGGTTGCCGGCCATGCCGACAGGATGGATGCCATGAGTCCAACACTGGAATGCAGGAGACTGGCGGTGGCACAGGTGCTGCCGGAACAGTTAACAGAGCAATTACAATAAATCCGAGAGGCTAGGGGACAAATGAAACAGTCGTATCGCGTAGGTTTGATCGCCTTGGCGGTGGCCGGCATGTTTGGTACGCACGCTTCTGCTGCAACAGAGGCAGAGGAGCGGGCCAAGCGGCAACTGGCGTTGCTGCAGCAGAAACTCGAAGCGCTGCAGCAGGGGGTCAGCGAGCAGGACAAGGCCTTGCGCGACGCCAACCGGCGCAATGCCGAACTGATGCACGAACTGAATTCGGCGCGCACGGTAATTCGCTGGATCGGCAATAATCCGGCGGCGGTGAAGAAAATCGGTGCGGAAGCCGTCGGCGAAGAAAAACCTGCCGCCGCAGCAACCGAAGCTGCGCCTGTGGTAACCGATGCCGCTACGGATGCGGTGGCCGCAGGTAGCGAGCCTGCCAAGTCCTCCGAAGAAAAACCGAAGGCCATCGGCACCCCGGTAGTATCCAAGCCGCCGAAACCACCCAAACCCGTGGCCCCGGTGGTGACAGAAACGGCATCGCTCCCGCCGCCGTTTACCGACCCGTTGTATCTCGGTGGCGGCGCGGCTGTCGTCGGTGGCGCTGCGGTGTGGGCACTGATGCGGCGGCGCCGCAAGGACAGCGCCCCGATGTTCGAAGACAGTCTGCTGGCCCACAATCCGCCGACCAAGCACGTGGTAATCGGCAGTACCGGCGGTGCGGTGATCGATACCACGCTGGCGATGAATTCAATGCTGAAGGATGAGGATCTGGGCGATGGCAGCTTCGACCCGTCGACCATCGATCCGGTTGCCGAGGCAGAAGTCTATCTGGCCTACGGTCGCGACTCTCAGGCCGAGGAAATCCTGCAGGACGCGTTGAGTAAACTGCCGAACCGGCAGGATATTCGCCTCAAGCTGCTGGAAATCTACGCTTCGCGCGGCGATTTGCGCAGCTTTGAGACCACTTTGGCAGAGATGCAATCGATTGGCGTCAACAAGGACGATTCAATCTGGATGCGCGTCGTCGAACTGAGTGCCGGCTTTGGCCCGAAAAACCCGCTGGCAGGGGAACCCGATGACGAATTGCACCAATCGGTTACGGCCGGGCCGGCGCAGGCGTTGCCTGTGCAAACCAGACCGGAGCCGGATAATTTCGAGCTGGCGTTGTTGAGCGGGGCTGCTGCGGAAACGACGGCAGCTGCCGTGGCAGAAGGGCACGGGCACGATTCCAGTATCGGTCACGAGCTGAATCTGTTGCAGCCGGATACCGATGCTGCCAATGTTCCGTTGACGGATGTGGTGGATTTGTCCGCACCGGCCGACGATGAGCCTGCGCGCGGCACGATGTCGCAAGAGCCAGCCGCTGCTGAGCTGCCCTCCGGCTCGCAACGGATCAATCCCGACACCTTGCTCAATTTCGATTTCGAGTTTGACAGCAATGCCGATCGTGCTCCGGTAGCTGATTCCGGTTATGAGGACGATTCGGCTGCGCCTGCCGCACCGGAGGTTCTGCTGGATTTCGGAGGCATCAATCTGGATCTGGACGCCGAAATGCCGGCGCAGATGCCGGATACGGCGGCAGAGCCGGTAATTACGCTGGAGATCGATAATCTGCAGGCCGAAGATGAGGACCCGATCGATATCAAGATCAGTCTGGCCAAGGCCTATATGGAAATGGGCGATCGCGACAGTGCCAATGAAATCCTGCAGGAGGTGCTGGACGAGGGCAATGCCACGCAGGGCAAGCTGGCACGCGAGATGCTGGAGGAAATGCGTAGTGCGGCATGAGCTTGCAAGCCGGACGGGGTCGTGCATTAGTGTTGCAGAATGCGGCCGCTCGATGATATTCGAATCAAGCCACTGATGCGCACCCGAATCAAAATCTGCGGATTTACCCGTCCCGATCAGGCTGTTACCGCTGCGCAGTGGGGAGCGGATGCGATCGGTCTGGTGTTTTATCCTCCCAGTCCGCGTCATGTGACGGCTCAGGTAGCAAGTGCGGTTTGTGCTGTACTGCCGCCGTTTGTGTCGGCGGTTGGCTTGTTTGTTGATGCTGATGCGGATGAGGTGCGCAGCGTGCTGCGTCAGGTTCCGCTTACCTTGTTGCAGTTTCATGGCGACGAGGCCCCGGAGTATTGTGCCCAGTTCGGTTTGCCATTCATCAAGGCGGTGCGGGTCAAACCGGGGCTGGATTTGTTACAATACGCGCGCAATTTCCGTCAGGCGCGCGGATTGCTGCTCGACGCTTATGTTCCGGGCGTGCCCGGCGGTACCGGCGAACGCTTCGACTGGTCGTTGATTCCGCGCGATCTGGATGTTCCGGTGATTCTTTCCGGCGGGCTTGAGCCCGATAACGTCGAGCATGCGGTGCGCAGTGTCCGGCCGTGGGCCGTCGATGTTTCCAGTGGTGTGGAGAGCGGCAAGGGTTTCAAGGATGCTGCAAAAATGCAGGCCTTTATCAATGGAGTACGTAATGCAGATGTATGACTTGCCCGATGCACGTGGCCATTTCGGGCCCTACGGCGGGGTTTATGTAGCCGAAACCCTGATGACTGCACTGGACGAGTTGCGTCAGCAGTACGATATTGCCCGCAACGACGCGGCATTCCAGGCAGAATTCCGTCATGAGCTGAAGCATTACGTCGGCCGCCCGAGCCCGATTTACCATGCCAGACATTGGTCGGAATTTCTGGGCGGTGCACAGATCTACCTGAAGCGCGAAGACCTCAATCATACCGGCGCACACAAGATCAACAACACCATCGGCCAGGCATTGCTGGCGCGGCGCATGGGCAAGAAACGCGTGATCGCCGAAACCGGTGCCGGCCAGCATGGAGTGGCGTCGGCTACCGTGGCGGCGCGCTACGGTATGGAATGCGTGGTCTACATGGGCTCGGAAGACGTCAAGCGTCAAGCCGCCAACGTCTACCGCATGAAACTGCTCGGCGCCACCGTGGTGCCGGTCGAAAGCGGTTCGAAAACGCTCAAGGATGCGCTCAACGAAGCCATGCGCGATTGGGTGACCAATATCGACAGTACCTTCTATATCCTCGGTACTGCTGCCGGGCCGCATCCGTACCCGATGATGGTGCGCGATTTCCAGGCCGTGATTGGCGACGAATGCAAACAGCAGATGCCGGAAATGATCGGCCGCCAGCCGGATGTGGTCGTCGCTTGTGTCGGCGGCGGCTCCAACGCGATCGGTATTTTCTATCCGTACATCAATGTTGACGGTGTGCGCCTGATCGGTGTGGAGGCCGGCGGTGAGGGTGTCCAGACAGGTCGCCACGCGGCACCGTTGTCAGCGGGTACACCAGGGGTGCTGCATGGTAATCGCACCTACCTGATGCAGGACGCCAATGGCCAGATCATTGAGACCCATTCGATTTCCGCTGGCCTGGATTACCCGGGCGTGGGGCCGGAACACAGCTACCTGAAAGACTGTGGTCGCGCCGAATATGTTGCTGCCAACGATGACGAAGCGCTGCAGGCATTCCATGACCTGTGCCGTTTCGAGGGTATCATCCCGGCACTCGAATCCAGCCATGCGCTGGCCTACGCCAAGCGCCTGGCGCCGACCATGGGCAAGGATCGAGTGATTCTGGTCAATTTGTCCGGCCGTGGCGACAAGGACATTCCTACCGTTGCCACCCTGTCCGGAATCCAACTTTAATCTAACGCAACAGACACTTTTTTACCCGCCGGCAGCGTCGGCGGGTAAAATATCGAGAGCGTCAGGAATACAGCATGTCCAGAATTGATCAACGATTCGCGCAGTTGCGCGCACAGGGCCGCAAGGCGCTGATCCCATTTGTCACTGCCGGCGATCCGGATCTGGCGACTACTTTACCGCTGATGCACGGGCTGGTTGCCGCCGGCGCCGATGTGCTCGAGCTGGGCGTGCCGTTTTCCGATCCGATGGCCGATGGGCCGGTGATCCAGCGCGCCAGCGAACGTGCTCTGGCGAATGGCGTGACACTGAACGATGTGCTGCAGCTGGTGAAGCAGTTCCGTCAGACCGATCAGATCACTCCAGTGGTGTTGATGGGCTACGCCAACCCGGTCGAGGCGATGGGCTATGACCGCTTCGCCGACGCGGCGGTGGAAGCGGGAGTGGATGGCTTGCTGACGGTGGATATTCCGCCGGAAGAGGCGGACGATCTGGTCGCGAGCCTGAAACGCCGCAATATTGCGCCGATTTTCCTGCTGGCGCCGACTACGCCGGAAGCACGTATTGCCAAGGTCGGCGAAATGGCTGCCGGCTACGTTTATTATGTTTCGTTGCGCGGGGTAACCGGCGCGGCTAATCTGGATATGTCGGAAGTAGCGGCACGCTTGCCACTGATCCGCCAGCACGTGAAGCTGCCGATTGGTGTCGGCTTCGGTATCCGCGACGGCGCTACTGCGCGTGCGGTGGGCGAGATCGCCGATGCCGTGGTAATCGGCAGCCGGCTGGTACAGGAAATCGAGGCGGCGGGCAGTGCCGGTGCCGTGACCCGGGTTTCGGCACTGGTGCAGGATATCCGCAGCGCAATGGACAAGGCATAAGCATGACGACCAAGGAGGCGAACATGAGCTGGCTACAGAAACTTCTTCCTCCGAAAATCAAGAGCAAGACCAATGCCGCCAAGACTGGCGTGCCGGAGGGCTTGTGGAGTAAATGCCCGGCGTGCGAGGCGGTGCTTTATCGCACCGATTTGGAAAACAATCTGCATGTCTGTCCGAAATGCAGTTTCCATACGCCGCTGTCAGCGCGCAAACGGCTGGATATATTGCTCGATCCGGATGCTCGCTTCGAAATCGGCACCGAGGTCAAGCCGGTCGATCCGCTGAAATTCAAGGACAGCAAGAAATACCCCGATCGCCTGCATGCCGCAAATGAAGATACCGGCGAAGACGACGCACTGGTGGTGATGCAGGGTAGCGTGCACAACATCCCGCTGGTGGCCGCAGCATTCGAGTTCCGCTTCATTGGCGGCTCGATGGGGTCGGTGGTTGGCGAGCGTTTTGTCCGCGCCATCTATACCTGTCTCGATCAGAATCTGCCATTTGTCTGTGTTACCGCCAGCGGCGGCGCGCGCATGCAGGAAGGCTTGTTCTCGCTGATGCAGATGGCCAAGACCAGCGCCGCGCTGACCTTTCTTGCCGACAAGAAGCTGCCGTTCATTTCGGTGTTGAC
>CALMFQ010000511.1 GCA_937863215.1 uncultured Pseudomonadota bacterium | reverse complement strand
ACCTGTTTTGAAGGTTATGTGCGTACCAGCGTCGATGCCAAGGTGCTGGCGCTGTATCGCGGCAATCAGCCGGTGGACAGGCTGGTAGCGGGCGAAGAGGGCGTGGTGGTGCTGGATAACACCCCGTTCTACGCCGAAGGCGGCGGCCAGGTCGGCGATCTGGGCGAGATTTCCGCTACTGGTGGCTTGGATGCGCTGTTCGACGTGGTCGATACGCAAAAAATCCAGGCCAGCGTATTCGGCCACAAAGGCACGCTGTCGCGTGGTGAAATCAAGGTTGGTGACGAGGTGCAAGCCACCATCGATCTGCACAAACGTCAGGCGACCGCGCGCAATCACTCGGCGACTCACTTGCTGCATGCCGCATTGCGCGAAGTGCTGGGTAAACACGTGAGCCAGAAGGGCTCGCTGGTCAACCACGAACGCACCCGTTTCGACTTCGCTCATCCGCAGGCGGTGACTGCCGAAGAAATCGCCCGTATCGAAACCATCGTCAACCATGTGGCTGCCGCCAACTATGAAGTGTCGGCCAACTTGATGAGCTACGACGACGCGATCAAAACCGGTGCCATGGCGCTGTTCGGCGAGAAATACGGCGACGAAGTCCGCGTGCTGAAAATGGGTGATTTCTCCATCGAGCTGTGTGGCGGCACGCACGTACATCGTACCGGTGATATTGGCTTCTTCAAGATTGTTGCCGAAGGCGGTGTTGCCGCCGGTGTCCGCCGTATCGAGGCGGTGACCGGTGAAGGTGCGCTGGCCGTGGTGCAACAGCAGGAACGCGAACTGAAAGACGCAGCCGGCGTACTGAAGGCCCAGCCGGGCGAGCTGGTCAGCCGCATTGCGCAGATGCAGGATAACGTCAAGGCGCTGGAAAAAGAGCTGGCCAAGCTGAAAGGCAAGCTGGCTTCCAGCCAGGGTGACGAGCTGCTGAATCAGGCCAGCGACGTGAACGGCATCAAGGTGCTGGCCGCAGAGCTGGAAGGCGCGGATGTGGCGACGCTGCGCGAAACGCTGGACAAGCTGAAGGACAAGCTCGGCACTGCGGCAATCGTGCTGGCCGCGGTTGCCGACGGCAAAGTCAGCCTGGTGGCGGGCGTGACTGCCGATGCCACGAGCAAGGTGAAAGCCGGTGAGCTGGTGAATTTTGTTGCGCAGCAGGTTGGCGGCAAGGGTGGTGGCCGCCCGGATATGGCACAGGCTGGCGGCACGCAGCCGGAGAATCTGGCCAAGGCGCTGCAAGGGGTGGCCGAATGGATCGCCGGGCGCGGTTGATCTGTTGCCGATCCAATAAAAAACCCGGCCTGGCCGGGTTTTTTATTGCTTTTTGTCTTCCGCAGCCAAGCGCATTTCATATAGTTCAGGAATGGATCATTTCTCGTTTCGTGACACCTCACACCGCCATCCGCGCCATTCTGCCGGCCTGGCGGATCATGATTGGCCGCTGTTCCTGCTGTTGTTGCTGTACCTGATTTTTGTCGCGGTGTGGATTGTCGCCGCCGATGTCATCATCGAGCCCATCCTGCCATATCTGGGCGAGTTGTTCGGCAAAGACAGGGAAACCCTGTTTGCGGTGATCTCCCTGACGTTTGCCATGCCGATCATCCTGCTCTACCGGCGCAATGTGGCGCAGTCGAACAAGCGTCTGCAGGATAGCGAAAGCCAGTTGCGCGCGGTGTTCGACAATGCGTCGGATGCTATTGTCATCTTGTGCGATGACAAGCTGGTGCGGGCCAATCGTGCCAGTCTGAGCATGTTCGGCTATCGCAGTTTTGCCGATGCGGCGCCGCTCGAAATGGCGCGCCATCTCGATCCGGCAAGCCTGCCACGCCTGCGCGACTATCTGCAGCAGGTACGCAGCGGCAATATTGCGCCGCCGCCGTGCACGGCAAAAGGTCTGCGCCAGGATGGCTCGGTCATCGAAATCGAGGTGCGGGCTTCGCCGGTCAGTCTGGGCAATCGCCCGGCGCTGATTATCTGGATCGCCGACGTCACTTCACGTGCGGCGTTCGAGGAAAATCTACGCAAGTCGGCTGCGTATTACCGCGCCCTGTTCGATGAGAACCCGCAGATGATGTGTCTGTACGATGTCAAATCGACCCAGGTGCTGGCGGTGAATCGGGCGATGCTGCAGCGCTATGGCTATTCGGCCGCCGAAATACAGGGGATGCGCATTACCGATCTGGTCACGCTGCGCATGGTGCCGCAATTGCAGGCAATTATCGATGCTCCGGCGTCGGGTGACCCGTTGCAATCCGGCATCTGGGAAACCTTTGCCAAGGGCGGGGAAATGGTCGAGGTGGAGGTGGTCAGCTATGCCGTCGATTACGGCAATTTGCCGGCACGCCTGATCATTGCCGCCGACATGACTGCAACACGGCGTCTGCAGCGCGAATGGGAGCGAACCCGGACGCGGATGCAGAAGCTGTTTGACGCCGATATGCTGGCGATCGGCTTTGTCGATGATGCCGGTATCCTGGTCAACGCGAACGAGCCGTGCCTGCGCATGTTCGGCTTTGCGCGCCAGGCCCAGCTGGATCGCCAGGTGCACTGGCGCCAGTTGTTTGCCGCCGGAGAGCAGCCGAAGATCGCCGACATTTTTCGTACACTGCGCGAGTGCGGTCAGTCGGTTCCAACCGAGCTGCATCTGTCCGGCGACAGTGATCGTTCGGTGCTGGTCGGTGCGGCATTTCTGCCCGAAGGTGGCGGTATGTTCTACGCCGTCGATGCGACCGAGCGCATCCGGGCGTTGTCCGAGCTGGCGCAGACCGATGCCGCGTATCGCCAGTTGTTCGAGAATGCGCCGGTTTCGCTGTGGGAAGAAGACATGAGCGACGCAATGCAGTATGTGCGCGATGCCCAGGCGCACGGCGTCAGCGATGTCGCTGCCTGGCTGCTGGCGGATAGCGATGCGCTGTTCCAGTTCTGGAGCCGGATACACATTACCCACGTGAATCGCTGCACCTTGCAGTTGCTGGGGGTCGCATCGCTGGATGAGCTGCGGCGCAACATCACCAGTATCGTGACGCCAAACTCCCTGCGCGACTTCGCCCGCATCGCCGGCTCGCTCGCCAGTGGCTGCGAGAGCTTCAGCGCCGATACCGAATACCGCCGTATCGACGGTGAAGTCGTGCATGTGGCGATGAACTGGATCCTGCCTGGCGGCCCGGGGCAATACAAACGCCTGATCGCGTCGCTGACCGATATCAGCGAAATCAAGCGTGCCAACCAGCAGTTGCAGAAACTATCGCTGGCGGTGGAGCAGAGCGGCAACATCGTGATGATGACCGACGCCAACGGTGTGATCGATTATGTCAATCCACGCTTCGAGAGCGTGACCGGCTATCGGGCGGAAGAAATTGTCGGGCTTGGCATCAGTGTGCTGGAGGTGGATGACAACTCGCGCCCGGCGGCGAGCAGCATGTTGCAGCACATGCTGCAGGGCCTGGAATGGCACGGTGAGCTGAACTTCCGCCGCAAGGATGGCGAGCTGTTCTGGTGCCTGCTGTCGGTAGCGCCGGTACGCGAGGTGCTCGGCAGTATTTCGCATCATGTGATCGTTGCCGAGGATATCAGCGAGCGCAAGTACGCCGAGACCACGATCCGCCATCTGGCGTTCTACGACCCGTTGACCGAATTGCCCAACCGGCGCCTGTTCCGCGACCGGATCGAGGTAATGGCGCGTAGTGCCAACCGCGATGGCAGCTCGTTCGGCCTGCTGTACATGGATCTGGACCGTTTCAAGACGGTCAACGATACGCTCGGTCATGCGATCGGCGACCGTCTGCTGCAGGCCGCTGCTGCGCGTATCCAGTCATTGTTGCGCAAGGGCGACACGCTGGCGCGGCTGGGCGGTGACGAGTTCGCGCTGATCATCGCCGATCTGAACGATATCAGCCATCTCGCCGATGTCGCGGAAAAGCTGATTGCCGTGATGAAAGCGCCGGTCGAGCTGGAAGGACATCACCTGTTTGCTTCGGTCAGTATCGGCATTGCCGTTTATCCGCAGGACTGCGACGAACTTTCAATCGACACGCTGATCAAGAATGCCGACGTTGCGCTGTATCGTGCCAAAGAGGCCGGGCGCGATACTTTCCAGTTCTACCGGCGGGAAATGAATGCGCGGGCGATGGAGCGCCTGCTGCTGGAGAGCCGGCTGCGCGGTGCAACCGAGCGGCAGGAATTCATCCTGCACTATCAGCCGCAGATCGAGCTGGAAACCGGCCGCATTGTCGGCGTTGAGGCGTTGGTTCGCTGGCACAGTGAGGAGCACGGGTTGGTGTATCCGGGCGAATTCATTCCGCTGGCGGAAGAAACCGGGCTGATCGTGCCGATTGGCGAATGGGTAATGCATGAAGCCTGCCGCCAGTTGCGCGAATGGCAGCTGCAGGGGTTGCAGATCGAGCGCATTGCGGTCAATCTGTCGGCCCGCCAGATCCGCTTGCGCGATGTCGAGGCGCATATCACTGCGGTACTGCAGGACACCGGGCTGGCGCCGCAGTGCCTCGATGTCGAGATCACCGAGTCGCTGGCGATGGATCAGCCGGAAAAGACCCGTGCACTGCTGCATAGCCTGAAGCAGCGTGGCATTGTGGTGTCGATGGATGACTTTGGTACCGGCTATTCCAGTCTTGGCTACCTCAAGCAGTACCCGCTCGATGTGTTGAAAATCGACCGCTCGTTC
>CALMFQ010000510.1 GCA_937863215.1 uncultured Pseudomonadota bacterium | reverse complement strand
CTGAAAGACGCCGACGGCAAAACGCTGGTTCCCGGCATCTTTGCCGCCGTGCCATATTGCATCGACCTGATCGGCGGGCCGTACATCGAAACCGACCCGGCCGTGGTCAACGCATTCCGCCCGAAATCGGCGCAGAAGCCCGTCTGATTGTGCTCAATGCACCACCGCAGTGGCCTGCTGCTGCAGCCACGGGCCGACCGAGTCGGCGGCGCGCAGCAGCAGCGACTGGTGTGTGGCGCCGTTGACCGCCTCCGCCACCCGGTCGCGCCCCGGCACATACAGCAAGGTCGCCAGCTTGAGCGGATCGATGATCTCGTCCTCAGCCCCCACCCACATCGCCAGCGGCACTTTCACCTCGGCCAGCATTTCTGCCGGCTTGCGCGGCATGACGGCGTTGGCCATGTTGACGGTGTAGCCGGTCAGCAGCTTCTGGTCCTTGAGCAGCGCCTCCAGCGGGTAATCGAAAGTCACTGCCGGGGCACTGCCGAAAGCCTTGCCGCCGGTCAGCGCGTTTACCAGCAGACGCGAATTCTGGGTTTTTGCGAACGGCCGGCTGCCGGCGCGGTGCGTGTCGGCGAATGGCCCCAGCTCCGGCGCCAGCATCACCACACCATCGATCGCATCGTGGCGCGGATAAGCCAGATAATTCAGCACCAGCCCGGCCCCGGACGAATGCCCGCCGAGAAACACCGGCAGATCGGGGAAACGCTCCTGCGCCAGCGCAACCATGCTGCTGATGTCGTCCCATACCGCCGCCGGCTTCGGCGCATCGCCGCGGCTGCCGTCCGATTCGCCATGGCCGCGCAGATCGGGGGTGATCACCGCAATCGCGTAGCGCTCGCTCAGCGCCCGCGCCAGATGCGCATAGCCGGCACCGCTGTGGGCGCCGTCGCCATGGAAGAACACCAGCACCGCCTGCGGCTTGCGCGGCGCATAGCTGCGATAGGCCAGCCGGGTGCCGTCTTCGGCATTGAGCGCCTCGACCGGCGCCGGATTGCCGCTGCCGGCCGCCTGCAGCGCGGCGAACGATACCGCGGCGCCAGCCGGCTCGGCGGTACTGGCAGCAACCGGCTGCGCCAGCAACCATGTCCCCAGCGCAAGCGCGAAATAATTAGTCAGCTTAAACACTTGCATCTGTCGCCCCATCGTTTTGAATATTTGCTCCATTTTCACACAATGACATATGCATTACCAGCGTTAAGTACCCGCAGCAGGCGTGCCACTTGTCAGATGACATTTGCCGATGCCGAGGGCAAACTGGTGCGCGACTGCATCGGCCCTGCCGCTGCGCTCGATTTCTGCCATCCAACCGGGAACATCCATGATTCGCATTCTGCTGGTCGACGACCAAGCTATCGTGCGCCAGGGCATCGCTGCGCTATTGAGTACCTGCGACGATTTCGAGGTCATCGAGCAGCTGGCCGATGGCAAACAATGCCTGGCCTGGCTGGCACAGACACAACAGCAGCCCGATCTGCTGCTGATGGATATCCGCATGCCGGAGCTGGACGGGCTGGGAACGCTGGCACAATTGCGCCAGCGGGGCTGGAACCGGCCGGTGGTACTGATGACCACGTTTGACGAGCCACTGGCGCTGACCCAGGGCGTGCAGCTGGGCGCCAATGCCTGTCTGTTGAAAGACGCCGAGCTGGACAGCTTTGCCGCAGTGCTGCGCAAGGTGGCCGGCGGTGCGACCATTCCGCTGCCGGCGCAAAGCGGCAGCAATCTGCTCGACGCCTTTACCCCGCGCGAACTGGAAGTCATCCGCGAGCTGTGTGCCGGCAAGCACAACAAGGAAATCGCCAGCGCGCTGAACCTGAGCGCCGGCACCGTGCGCAATTACGTCTCCAGCATCATGGAAAAACTCGGCGTGCAGAATCGCGCGCGGGCGTTGCTGAAGCTGCGGGATGCGGGGCTGGGCTAGGCGAGCATCTTGCGCTAAAGAAGCGCTGATTTATTCGGCGAGCGGGATGAAGTGCAAGGAGCCCGGCGCGCAGAAAGCGAGACATATCATGAAGATAGGTGAGCTTTCGAGCACCGCACGAGTGCAACCGAGCTTGGCAAGCGAAGCTTGCTTAGCGAATTGCCTGCCTTTGGTGCGTAGCAATTCGCCCGCGCAGCCAATAAATCAGCGCATCCCTAAAGCGCATGCGTGACATCTGTCACTTCAGCAACCATATGCGGATCGCTAACATGTCTGCCAATGGATACGGGAATTTCCCGGAAACTCTCTCGTTTGTTGACATTCCAGATTTTACGGCCTGCACAAGTCACCTCTTCTTGTGCAGGTTTTTTATTTGGCGCTGCAGGCGATAGAGCCTAAACCTCCTGCGGCAACTGCCACAGGCTGCGCATGATGTCGAGCAGCGCCACGATCAGCGGATCGCCTTCGCGCTCGGCCGGGTAGATGAAATTCAGCGGCGTGGTCTTGCGCACCTCGCCCCATTCGATCACCTCGCCGCTGGCGATCGCCTCCTGTGCCAGCTCATCGCGCATCAGCGACATGCCGACCCCGGCCTTGACCAATGCCAGCGTGGTGCTTTCCTGATCCAGCTCGAACACCTTCTGCGGTGCGATATTCTTTTCGCGGAACAGCTCGTTACTGAGCTTGTGGTAGGAATTGAACTGGTTGATCCACACCCACGGCAGCTTGCCGACGTCTTTCCAGCCGGTGCCGACCAGCCGCTCTTCCCACGCCTTGGGCGCCACCACACGGAAAGTCAGCTCGCGCAAAGCCAGGCTGTGGACGTTGACGTAGGGATTGCGGCCGATGAAAAAGCCGGCATCCAGTTCCTTTTTGCGCACATCGTTGAGCACCGTGCCGGAAATGCTGTGAAAGGCATGCACGTCGAGCAAGGGATAATGCCGGTACACTTCAACCAGAAAATCCGCCAGCCGCGTCACCACCGGATCGCCGACCGTGCCCAGCCGCACCTTGCCCGCCAGATTGCCGTGCAGGCTCTTGGCGCGGTTGAGCATGCCGCGCGCACCGGCGATGATTTTTTCCGCCTCCGGCAGCAGCAGCATGCCGGCCTTGGTCAGCACTACGCCACCGGCGGTGCGCTCGAACAGCGGCACCGCCAGTTCTTCCTCCAGCGCCTTGATCTGCGCCGTCACCGCCGGCTGCGACAAATGCAGGATTTCCGCCGCCTGGGTCAGGTGCCCCTGCTGCGCCACCGCAACGAATGTCCGCAACTGATAGATTTCCATGCTCAGACTCCATTCCCGCACCGTCGGCCGACTGCGCCAACTATAGACACTGCAACCGGTGCTTGCCACGAAAATGCCGGCCAGACACCGCCCTGCACTACAATGACTGAACAGCGGCAAATGCCGCCCCGATTGGCCCACTGCAACAGGATTGCGATGACCCGCTGGCCCTATCTCCTCTGCCTCGGCATGCTGACTGCCACGCCCTCTCCGGCCGACGAGGCCGGCGACCAGGCGGCCGCGATCAGCGAAACCGATACCGACATGCGCCAGGCAATGGCCCAGGCACGCGACACGCTGGACGACTTCCTGCGCGAATTCGAGCGCCAGCCGGCCGGCAGCAGCCATTTCCAGCTGCGCGTGCGTCTCCACGACGGCCGCACCAGCGAGCTGCTGTGGATGACGCAGCTGCAGCGCGACGGCGACGCATTCTACGGCATCATCGCCCACGAACCGCGCACGCTGACCGCGCTGCAGGCCGACCAGCGCCAGCGTTTCAGCCGTGCCGACATTGTCGATTGGGGCTATGTCAGCAACGGCAAGCAGCTCGGCGGCTACACCACCTGCGCGGTGCTGCGCCGCATGGCGCCGCAGCAGGCAGACCTGTACCGGCGCGAATACCGTTTCGACTGCAACTGAAGCCGCCCGGCCGTTGCCATGACTTCACCCTACCCGGCACACCGAAAAGCATCTATCTTCAAATAGATACCCCCTGTAATTGCCGCCACGGCAAGCACCTCCCCGACCGTATCAACCCCTGCTTCGATCATGGCCCGCCGACGCATCCGGCAACGCCGGCCCGCCGTCCTGTTTCGGCAAAGGACTGCCATCATGAACAAATATCTCTCTTGGGAAATGGCGCTCAAGCTGTTCAGCCTGGCTGTCGGCCTGGCGGTGACGCTGACGCTGCTGCAGCCGCAGTTCAGCGATCACGGCGCGCAGCTGAAAGTGGCGCTGGGCCTGCTATCGACGCTGATCACGACGATGTTCATCGAGTTCATCCGGCTGGGCAAGAAATTCGACGATCAGCAAAAGCGCCAGGAACAGATTCTCAACCTGCTGGCCGATCGCTTCAGCCATCAGGCCCGGCTTGGCGAGCTGTTGCGCGCGCCGCAACTGGAGCTGAGCCGGCAGCAGGTGCCGGAGCAATGGCTGGAGCTGCTGTGGCGCATCGAAAGCGACTACTGCGCGACCAATTACATCAGCCGCGCAGCGCATCTGGACAAGGGCTACGCCGCGCTGGCGCTGGATATCCAGGCGCTCAAGATCAAGGTCAAGTATGTGCCGATCCACAAGGTGTTCATTGTCGATGACGACAGCGAATTGCAGAACATCCGCGATCTGTTGCTGGCGCAGCAGCAGGCCGGGGTGCAGCTGCGCACCATCCAGCGCAAGCAGATCGACGCCAACGAAGAGCTGCAGGCGCAGGCGGCGGCGCTGCAGTCGATCGACTTTGCCCTGATCAACGCCGACATCGCGCTGCTGTGGTTTCTCGACAGCAAGCGCCACATCGGTGGCGGCAAGCTGCTGTATGGCGAGGAGCAATTCCAGCCGTACAAACGCTTTTTCGACAGCCTGTATCGCGAGGCCAAGCCGTTCAAGCCGTGAGCATGGCCGCCAGGGCGCATCCACAGCGCTCTGCAGCCTTGCCTGCAAGCCAGTTCCAGAGCGGCTTGCAGACGCATGCATTGGCTCGGCCCGATTGGATTCGTGCGCTACAGCGCCTAGACTGAAGCGTCGTCACCTCCGGCTTACTCCATGAACACCACCTCGCTGAGCGCCCAGATTGCCCGCGAACTACGCCCGCATGCGCCGTTCGACAGCATGACCGAAGCCGATCTGCAGTGGCTGACGCAGCGCCTGACCGTCGCCTATTTCAACGAAGGCCGCATCCTGCTGGCGCCGGACCACAGTGGCGAACCGAGCCTGCACATTCTGAAAAAAGGCGTGGTGCGCAGCGAAGATCCGAACGCCAACACACCCTATCTCGAATTGCACGAGGGCGAGATGTTCCCGCTCGGTGCAATGCTGTCGCGGCGGCCGGTGATTTCCAGCTATCGCGCCGGCGCCGATACCTTTGTCTACCTGCTGGCGCCGGCGGATTTCCAGCAACTGCTCAATATCAGCGAGCCGTTCCGCGATTTTTGCACCAAGCGGCTGGCGCATCTGCTGGAGCTGTCGCGCCAGCGCATCCAGAGCGCGCTGACCACACGCAATAACCAGCAGCACAGCGATACCCCGCTCGGCACGCTGGCACACACGCCGATCACCTGCGCGCCGGATACCACGCTCGGCGAAGTGCTGCGGCAAATGAAAGAAAAGCGCATCGGTTCGATGATCATGACCGAGGGCGAGAGCAAGCCGGTGGGCATTTTCACCCTGGTCGACGTGCTCACCCATGCAGCCCAGGCGACGCCGCTACAGACGCCGATCAGCGAATTGATGTCGACCACGCTGGTATCGCTGCCACCGACGGCGCTGACCTTCGACGCGGCGCTGACCATGGCACGCCACCGCATCCGCCATCTGCTGATCGTCGAGCGCGACAAGCTGATCGGCATCGTCGCCGAGCGCGATCTGTTCAGCCTGCAGCGCATCGGCGTCTACGAGATCGCCACAGCGATGGACAACGCGCACGATGTCGAAACACTGGCGCAGATCAGCCGCGACATCCGCCAGCTGGCGTCGAACATGCTGGCGCAGGGCGTGGCGCCGGAGCAGCTGACGCAGCTGATCTCCACTCTCAACGACCGGCTGGTCGAACGCGTGGTCGAGCTGGCATTCGAAGGCGCGGCGCTGCAGGGCATCGCCCTGTGCTGGCTGGCGTTCGGCTCGGAGGGCCGCCAGGAGCAGACCATCGGTACCGATCAGGATAACGGCATCATCTTCCAGGCGCCGGACGGCATGAGCAACGCCGAGGCGCGCGCGATCCTGCTGCCGGTGGCGCAACAGGCCAACGACTGGCTTGCCGCCTGCGGCTTCAGCCTGTGCAAGGGCAATGTGATGGCACGCAACCCGGATTGCTGCCTGTCGCTGGCCGAATGGCGGCTGCAATTCGGCGACTGGATCGAATCCGCCAACCAGCAGAATCTGCTCAACGCCAAGATCTATTTCGACCTGCGCCCGGTGTGGGGTGAATTCTGGATGGCCTACGAAGTGCGCGAACACCTGCTCAAATGCATCAAGGAACAGCCGCGCTTCCTGCACGCGCTGACGCACAACACGCTGGAATACAAGCCGCCGCTGAGCCTGCTCGGCGATTTCGTGCTCAGCACCCACGACGGCAAAACCGGGCTGGACCTGAAAGTCAACGGCACGCTGTTTTTCGTCGATGCGGCGCGCATTTTCAGCCTCGCCTACGGCATCGATGCCTACAGCACCGCGCAGCGGCTGCGGCTGTACGGCGAAGCCGCCGGCGTGCGGCCGGAAACCGTCGAAGGCTGGGTGCAGGCGTTCCACTTCCTGCTGCTGTTGCGGCTGCAACACCAGCAGCAGGCAATCGACAAGGGTGAAGAGCCGGACAACAGCATCGACCCGAAAACCCTGTCCGGCCTCGACCGCCGCATTCTGAAAGAAACCCTGCGCCAGGCGCGCAAGCTGCAAAGCCGGCTGGCGGAAAGTTACCGCATATGAGCTGGTGGCCGTTCAACAAAGCAAACCCGCGCCCAGAGCTGAGCGCCGAGCAACTGCAGCGCCTGCGCGCGTGGCAACAACTGCCGCATCCAGCCAAACAACAGCCGCTGCCACGCCAGCGCTGGGTGGTAATGGATAGCGAAAGCTCCGGCCTCGATCTGCAACGTGACCGGCTGCTGTCGCTGGCGGCAGTCGGTGTCGAGCAAGCGACGATCCAGGTCAGCCAGAGTTTCGACTGCCGGCTGCAGCAAACCGAGGCCAGCAGCGACGCCAACATCCTGATCCACGGCATCGGCGCGCAGGAACAGCGTAGCGGCCAGGCACCGGCCGACGCACTGCTGGATTTCCTGCATTTCGCCGGCCGCGACATCCTGGTTGCCTTCCACGCCGATTTCGACCGCACCATGCTCGACCGCGCACTGGCGCAATATCTGGGCAAGCAACCGCTACAGTGGCTGGATCTGGCCGACCTGTGCCCGGCACTGTTCCCGGAACTGGCGCCGGGGCGCAAAACGCTCGATGACTGGCTGGCCGCATTCGACATCGAAGGCTTCGAGCGCCACAACGCGCTGTCCGATGCCTGGGTCAGCGCCGAGCTATTCCTGATCGCCCTCGCCCATCTGCCGGCCAACATCCGCAATAGCAGCGACCTGCAAACGTTTGCCGGGCAGGCGCGCAAACGGCGCCAGTTGAATGGCGGCTGGTAACAAGCGTAGCGTATACCGGCTATTACATCCCTGAA
>CALMFQ010000509.1 GCA_937863215.1 uncultured Pseudomonadota bacterium | reverse complement strand
ACTGGAAATGGATCAGCCGGCGCCGCGCCGGCCGGAGCTGTTGTTGCTGGAGGATGTGCCGGGCGAGGTCATGCTGGAATTGGCGGTTCCGGAACATGAACTGGCGCTGGGCGAGGCGTGGCCGGCGCTTGCCACGCCGGCCGTCGCAGTGTGTCCGCCAGAAGAGACGGTTGCCGTGCCGGCAGTGACGCAGCAGCAGGTAGCGGCGGTGGTCGATGAAATTCTCGGCGACGTGGCCAGCGGGCTGGATGCGCGCGTGGCATCGATCGTGCGCCGCCATTTTGCCGTTACGCTGGCGCAGCTCTACCGCGATAGCCTGCAGCAAGCGATGCAGGCGGCAATGGCGGAAATCCGCCAGGACTTGCGCAGCACGGTCGAACAGGTGGTTGCCGAGCAATTGGCGCAGCGCGATCTGTAATGGGGCCGTGGCGCTCGCGCACCATCGGCGTTGCGCTGGCCATGCCACCCGATCCGGTTTACCAATTCGTACGCAATCTGCACAACCTGCCGCACTGGGCGGCCGGGCTGTGCCAATCAATCGCTTGCATCGACGGCGCGTGGATCGCGCAGACCGCAGCCGGCCCGCTGCGCATCGAATTCGCGCCGCTCAATCCGTTCGGCGTGCTCGATCACACCGTCACCCTGCCGGACGGACAGCAGGTGTATGTGCCGCTGCGTGTGATTGCCAACGGCAGCGGCAGCGAAATCCTGTTCACCCTGTTGCAGACTCCTTCTCTCGATGACCGGCAGTTCGCCGCCGACGCGGCGCAGGTCGAAGCCGATCTGCTGCGCCTGAAAGCGCTGCTGGAATTTGGTTCCTGATTACCCCCTGGCCTGCAAGCCGCATCCATACTGGCTTGCAGGCCAGGCTGCGGTGCGCTTCCAGAGCGGCGTGCAGCCTGCCTGCCATTGCTGTCGTTTACTTGGCCGGCAGCAGCCGGGTTGCCAGCCGGTATTGTTTACGCAGATTTTCCGCCTGGAACGCGAACGGCTGATAACGCCCCTCCAGCCACCATTGGTTGGCGTCGGCGTAATGCTCGCTGGTCGGATCGCTTGACTGGCCGCTGCTGTTGATCGCCAGCATCGGTTCGGCGCGGCTGAAATCGACAATCACCCGCATCGCCGGCACCAGCCAGGTATCGAAATCCTCGCCAATCCGGTACGCCGCCACGTTCAGCGTGGTGTGGTCGCCACCGGCCGGGAACGGGCCGCGATTGAAGAAACCGTCCAGCGCGCCGAGCGCAAAACGGTCCATGGCCCCCAAGTGGCGTGCCATCTTGCTGCCTTCGGTGCGCCAGTGGTAATGGTGCAGCTTGCCCCAGGCCCATTGCTGGCGATCCTTGCCGAGTTTCTGTTCGAGCAGCGCCGGCGTGTCGGCCAGTGCCTGCGCAATGATGTCGGCGCGGGTTTCCCGCTGCGGCGTATGGATATTGTCCCAGAACGGGCTGTCGGCGCGGCCGAGCAGGTGGTCGTCGATTGCGCCGTAGCTGGTGTCGTTGCTGGTGAGGAATGCCTGCCACAGCTGGCCGTCGGTCGGGCCGAGTTCGTCGGCAAAGGTCGCCAGCGCAAAGCTGGTGAGAAAGCCGCCCCAGACCGCTGCCGCAGCCGATTGCGGCGGCAGGTTGCCGTCGAACCGGCGCAGCGTCGCCAGCGTTTCGCGCGCCGCGGCCTGTTGGTCTGCCGGCAGCTTGTCGATCGCTGCCTGCAGCTCTTGCAGCGTTGCCGGCTGGTTCAGCTGTGCGACAAATTTGTCCGCCAGCAGCGAATGGCGGTCCAGCTGCATCGCCTGCGCAGTCTCGGCGCTGTGGTCGCTACGCGCCGCCAGCAGCTGGTCGGCGCGCTCGCCGCGCTCGGGGAAGTACCACGAAGTGCTGAACGCGTGCGATTGTTCGACCGGCAGCTTGCGGTTGTTGGCAGTGCTGAAATAGCCGGCGTCCGGATTGAGCACGAACGGATGCTGGCTCGGGTCGAGATAGCCATCCCAGTCGTATTCGCCGCTCCAGCCGGGCGAGGGTAGCAGACCCAGTCCGTGTTTGCGTCGCGGATAACGGCCGGTCACCTGCCAGGCGATGTTGTCGCGGTCGGCCACCACCATGTTCAGCGGAATTTGGCGGATCTGACGGATATGCGGCAATGCCTCGGCCACGCTGTGTGCCATCGACAGTTGCAGGAATTCGTCGCCGCTGCGGTCCGGCTCGAACGTGGCTTGTTGCAGCGCGATGCCGTAGCCAAGCTGCAATTGCGGGCTATTCAGTTCCGTTTTCGGCGGATTGCGCAACGCCCGGTTCAGCAGCGGGCCGTGGCGGGTGGCGTAGATGGTTTCCGTAACCTGCTTGCCGCCCTTGATGCGGAAGGTTTCGCTGCGTTCCTCGCACGGCAGCCATTGATCGCGATACAGGTAATGCAGCTTGCCGTTGACGCTTTTCAGCTGCTCCAGATAGATGTCCTGATTGTCGGCCATCACCATGGTCATGCCCCAGGCGATGTGGCCGTTGTAGCCGGCCATTACCCCCGGCAGCCCGGCAATCGCCACGCCGGCGGCAGCAAAGCCGGGCGCGCGCAACTGGGTGTAGTGCCAGAACGACGGCTGCGCCAGCAGCAGGTGGGTATCGTTGGCCAGCAGGCTGGCGCCACCCTTGGTGCGCGACTTGTGCACCACCCAGTTGTTCGATGCCGCCAGCGGCGCCAGACCCATGCTGCCGATGCGTTCGTTGGCGATCAGCAATTGCTGCAGCTCGCTGTTGACCGCGTTCAAATCCAGTCCGGCGAGTTTTTTCGCTTCGTCGAACGGCAACGGCTCGTCCGGGTAAATCGGATGCAGCCACGCGGCCTTTTCCACCCCCAGCGCCTGTGCGTGGCGCAGGAAGGCGATTTCCTCGTGCAGATTCTGCGCCAGCGCAAAATTCACCAGCTCGCTTATCGCCAGCGAATCGAGCGGCGTCCATGACTCCGGTCGATAGCCGCTGAGCTTGATGTCCACCGGTAGCTGATTGCGCGCCAGATAGGCATTGACCCCAGCCGCATAGCGCTGCAGATAGGTCTGCATCTGCGGCGATGCACTATCCCAGGCAATCTGCGCGGTACGGCGCATATTCTGCGCACGCATGTAGCGGTCGATATCCAGCGCCGGCTCGCCAACCATCTCCGCCAGCCGCCCTTGAGCCATCAGCCGCATGCCGAGCATCTGGCTCAGCCGGTCGCGCGCGGCGGTGAATCCCTGCGCCAGCAGCATGTCGTCGACACTGCCGGCTTCAATCAGCGGAATGCCCAACTGATCGCGGCTGATACTGGCCGGTGCGGCCAATCCGGCCAGCGCCAGCTCGGCCGGCAGCGGCTGTTCCTTGAACGCGGCGTGCATGATGCCGCTGCAGCCCGAGAGGCCAATGCTGGTCAGCAGCAACACGGCGGCAAGGCGCCCGGTAGGCAATGGCATGAATTTCTCCTCAGTTTGGTGACTGTTGTTCATTTCGTTTTTATGCCGAACGATTGTAGCAGCGTTGATGCGCCATCGTTGCGGCAGTGCAGCAAGGCTTCGTTTATAATTCGCGGTTTACGATTTTCTAGCCAGACACCCACCATGACGGAACTCGCCAAAAGTTTTGAACCACAAGCCATTGAAGCCCGCTGGTACCCATACTGGGAGCAGCAAGGCTATTTCAAGCCGAGCATGAAACAGGACGCGCCTGCGTTCTGCATCCAGCTGCCGCCGCCGAATGTGACCGGCACGCTGCATATGGGCCACGCCTTCAATCAGACCATCATGGACGGCCTGACCCGCTACTACCGCATGCGCGGCTACAACGCGCTATGGCTGCCGGGCACCGACCATGCCGGTATCGCCACCCAGATCGTGGTGGAGCGCAAGCTGGATGCGCAGGGCATCACCCGGCATGACCTCGGCCGCGAGAAGTTTCTGGAAAAAGTCTGGGAGTGGAAACACGAATCCGGCTCTACCATCACCCGCCAGATGCGCCGCATGGGCGCCTCGGTGGATTGGTCGCGCGAATATTTCACCATGGACGAACAATGCTCCAAGGCCGTCACCGAAGTGTTTGTGCGCCTTTACGAGCAAGGCCTGATCTATCGCGGCAAACGGCTGGTGAACTGGGACCCGGTGCTGGGCACGGCAGTGTCCGATCTGGAAGTGGTGAGCGAGGAAGAAGACGGCAATATGTGGCTGATCGCCTACCCGGTCGAGGGTTCGGACGAGAAGCTGGTGGTGGCGACCACCCGCCCGGAAACCATGCTCGGCGACGTGGCGGTAGCGGTCAATCCGGAAGATGAGCGCTACAAACATCTGGTCGGCAAGAAGCTGCGCCTGCCGCTGGTAGAGCGCTCGATCCCGGTTATTGCCGACGACTACTGTGACCCGGCATTCGGCACCGGCTGCGTGAAAATTACCCCGGCACACGATTTCAACGACTATCAGGTAGGCAAACGCCACAACCTCGAGCCGATCAGCATCCTCACCCTCGACGCCAAGATCAACGATCTGGCGCCGGATCGTTATCAGGGCATGGACCGCTTCGAAGCGCGCAAACGCATCGTTGCCGATCTGGAAGAGCAGGGCCTGCTGGTCGAAGTGAAGAAACACAAGCTGATGGTGCCGCGCGGCGATCGCACCGGCGTGGTGATCGAGCCGATGCTGACCGACCAGTGGTTCGTCGACATGAAAGACATCGCCGCCCGCTCGCTGCAAGTGGTGCAGGATGGCGAAGTCAGCTTCGTGCCGGAGCAGTGGATCAACACCTACAACGCCTGGCTCGCCAACATTCAGGATTGGTGTATCTCGCGTCAATTGTGGTGGGGCCATCAGATTCCGGCGTGGTACGACGAAGACGGTAATGTCTACGTTGCCCGTAACGAGCAGGATGCCTTGCAGCAATCCGGCGGCAAGCCGGTGAAACGTGACGACGACGTGCTCGACACCTGGTTCAGCTCGGCGCTGATTCCGTTCTCCACCCTCGGCTGGCCAGAGCAGACGCCGGAACTAAAAGCATTCCTGCCG
>CALMFQ010000508.1 GCA_937863215.1 uncultured Pseudomonadota bacterium | reverse complement strand
CTGGTACTGGTACTGGTACTGGTACTGGTACTGGTACTGGTACTGGTACTGGTACCGGTACCGGCACTGGCACTGGCACGGGTACCGGTGGCTCCGGTTCCAGCGGCGGCTGATCCGGCTATCCGGTCAATTGCGCTGCCGGCCCCGCTCCGGCAGCGGCGCCAGCGACGGCACCCGCCGTGCTACACCGGCCTGTGCCAGCAACGCCGCGCTGATCGGTGCGGCAATGAACAGGAACAAAGCGATCAGCAGCTCGTGCCACGACAGGCCGCCGGCGCCGAAATGCAGCATCGACGCCAGCAGCAGACACAGCAGGCCGAGCGTGCTGGCCTTGGATGGCCCGTGCAGGCGCATGAAGAAATCCGGCAGCAGCGCCAACCCGATTGCGCCGCTCAGGGTGAACGCCACACCGAGCAGGATCAGCGCTGCCGTCAGCCAGTCGAGCAGCATCACAACACCCTGCCCTGCGCCAGAAACCGTGCCAGGGCGACGGTGGAGATGAACCCCAGCAGCGCGATCAGCAGCCCGGCTTCGAAATAGCTTTTGTCGCGCAGCGCAATGCCGGCCAGCACGGTCAGGGCAATTGCGTTGACGTACAGCGTATCCAGCGCCAGCGCGCGATCGACCGCATCCGGGCCGCGCAGCAGGCGCCAGAAATTCAGCAACAGTGCCAGCAGCAGGCCGCCGAATGCCCACGGCAGGATCAGGCTCAACATGGGAATATCTCCAGCAGATTACGTTCGTAACGCTGCTTGATCCCGGCCGCCAGCGCTGCCGCGTCCGGCGCGTGCAGCGCATGCACCAGCAGCCGGTGGCGCTCGATGCGTACCGACAGCGTGCCCGGCGTCAGCGTGATCATGCACGCCAGCAACACCGCCACCAGCGGGTCGTCGCGTTGCAGCGGCAATTCGACGAATGCCGGCTGCAACCGGCGCCGCTGCAACAACACCTGGCGCGCCACCACCAGATTGGCGACCACGATATCCCACAGCAACAGCAGCAGCAGCCGCAGCGCCAGCAGCGGCCGCGCCAGACGCCGCGACGGCGTGGGCGCCAGCCGCAATGCCAGTGGCGGCAGCAACAGTCCAAGCAAGGCACCCAGCAGCAGCTGCCCGGCCGCCAGCGACTGATTCAGCAACAGCCAGGTCAGCAACAGCGTTGCCGACATGGCCGGGCGCGGCAGCCAGCGACGTGCGTTCATCGGATCAGCTCCGTGTAGCTGGCAGCCTGCAGCAGTTGCGCCGCAGTGCGCTGACAGAAAGCCGCCAGCGGTGCGGCACCGAGCGCCGCTACCACGGCCAGCGCCAGCAGAATAGCAATCGGCATGCCGCTGCCGACCGGCGCCGGCTTCAATGGTTCGACCGCAGCCTGCCAGAACAGCGCGCTGCCGGCACGCGCTAGCGCGATCATACTCAACAGCGCCGCCAGCAGCACCGCAGCCAGCCACCAGCCGGGTGCGGCATACGGCAGGCCCTGCAGCAGCCACAGCTTGGCCAGGAATCCGGCCGATGGCGGCAGGCCGGCCGCCAGAATCGCTGCGACCACAAACAGCAATGCCAGCCGCGCATCCTTGACGCCGCCGCCACGCAGGCTGTCGCCGGCCGGGCGGCGCAGATTCAGCTGATCCGCCAGCAGATACAACGCGGCCATCACCAGCGTGGTGTGCGGCAGGTAGTACAGCAAGGCGGCCAGCGCCACCGGCGTGGCGACGCCAAATCCGAACAGCAGCAGCCCGACCGAGCCGATCACCAGCCCGCCGGCCAGCGCGCGCAACGTCTGCGCCGCCAGTGCCAGCATAGCGCCGCCGAGCAGCGTTGCCAGTGCCAGCGGCGCCAGCCACGGCTGCAGCAGGCCGCTGACGGCATCGGCGTCCGGGCCGAAAATCAGGCTGTAGACGCGGATGATGGCGTAGACGCCGACCTTGGTCATGATCGCGAACAACGCCGCCACCGGGCCGGATGCTGCGCCGTAGGTGCCGCGCAGCCAGGCATTCAGTGGCAGCAAGGCGGCTTTCAGCGCGAACACCACGAACAGCAGCAGCCCGGCGCTGCGCAGCCACTGGCCTTCGCTGGCGCCGAGGCTGGCGATATGGCGTGCCATGTCGGCCATATTCAAGGTACCGGTCAGGCCGTACAACAGGCTGGCGGCAATCAGGAACAGCGCCGATCCGGCCAGGTTGAGAATCACGTAACGCAGCCCGGCATCGATGCGCGCGCGACCGTCGCCGTGCAGCAGCAGGCCATACGAGGCAATCAGCAGCACTTCGAAAAACACGAACAGGTTGAACAGATCGCCAGTCAGGAAAGCGCCGTTGAGGCCCATCCACTGCAGCCAGAACAACTCGTGAAAGAACTTGCCGCGCCCGTCCCAGCCGCTGATGCTGGCGTAAGCCTGTACCTCGACCGCCAGCAGTGCGGTCAGCACCAGCATCAACGCCGCCAGCCGGTCCAGTTGCAGCATGATGCCGAATGGCGGCTGCCAGCCACCCAGACGGTAAATCTGCACCGTCCCCTGATCGGCCCAGGCCAGCAGCGTGACATCGACAATCAGCAGCGCCGCGCTACCCACCAGCGCCAGTCCGCGTTTCAGCGCCAGCCGCCGGCCGAGCAACAACGACAATGCCGCCAGCAACGCCGGCAACAGCACCGGCACGATCAGCAGATGGGGACTCAGCATGTATCGTCCCCATCGCGGTCGAGCCGGTCGTCGTGGTGCTGTTGCCGCTGACGCAATGCCAGCGCCAGCAGCAGCGCGGTCAT
>CALMFQ010000507.1 GCA_937863215.1 uncultured Pseudomonadota bacterium | reverse complement strand
AAGCACATCGCGCAGCAGCTTGTCGGCGTAGCCCATCAGCCCCTTGGGCAACGGGCTGCCGGAGAAAAAGCTGTCCAGCAGATAGACCACATCGCCAATCTGATCCAGATTGGCATCGCCCTGAATCGGGCTGACGCCGCCCTTGCGGTTCAGGTAATAGTCGGTGGTCACGCCCCTGGCCTGATCCTGCTCCACCGTCTTGCGGTAGGCCTCCAGCTCTTCCTTGCTCGCGCCTTCCAGCACATGCGCCATACGCAGCGGTGCACGCATCTTGCGGCGAATCACCAGATCCTCATCCGACATCACCAGCTTTTTCCAGGTAGTGCGGGACGCATCGAGAAACGGCCGGCCCATCGAGCCCATGTCGTCGAAGTTGTCCGGGTCGAAGCGCGCCAGCGTCAGCTGCCACAGCGGGAAATCTGCGAGATCGCGCCCGGTCATGAAATCCCACTGGCTGTAGGCGCGGGCTACATCGGCAAAACGGCCATGTTCGTCAACATTGGCGCGGATGGTTTCCGCCGGCATGCGGATGGCGGCCGCCACGCGGGTTTCGCCATCCAGCACCCACTGAACGGGGAGATTACCTTCGATAATCAGGCCGCGTACATCGGACTTGAGCTTTTCCACCCGGTTCAGCTGCAGCCGGCGCTGGAAGGCATCCCACTCGCGCTTGATCACGCCCGACTCGGTGGGCTGTTGCAGTACCAGCCCGCCCTTGATGGTGTCGCGCGCCACGCGGGCATGAATGCGCTTCACCCGGCCGTCGATCCGGTCCATACGGCGGATGTCGAGAATCGTCGCGCGCAATTCGGTATCGATCCACATTTGTCGATACAGATAGCGCATCCGATCTTCCGGCGTGGCACGCGTGCCGGTTTCGCTGCTGCCGGGCACGGTTTCATTCGGCAGCGTAGAATCCGCAGCCGCCGGCACACTGCCAAACCGGTTATTCAGCAGGCTCAGCGCCTTGTTCCATAGTCCCATTCTCGTCTCCATTCAGCGGCGTGATGGTCACATTGCGCCATCCGTCGATCATTCCCAGTTCGTACAGCTCTTTCACCAGCGGCACGATTTCAGGCATCAGCTCTTTGGCCTGGCGCGCCGTTGCTGCCGCGCGCGCCTTTTCCGCATCGGCAAGCGGCGCCGGTGGCTTGCGCGCTGCTGGCGCTGGCGGGTTCCGTTGCCGGGTGTCAGCCTTGTATCCAGCCATGCTTGAGCCCTCCATCGGGCCTGGGCGGCAGCTTGACGCAGAGGAAATCGCTGCCGCCGACAAAAAACGCATTCAACCGCGAGCACTCAGCCGCCACCGTCTGGTGCGCCAGAATCCAGCCCACAATCAGGCCGACAAATGCACCGGTACACCATTTCGCCATCACCTGCCCTCCAGTAACGATTCCCGGCTCTGCAAGCCGGTCAGCACCACCGACGGCGGCGCTTCGGCACCGCGTGTCACCAGCGCCCACACCGCCGCGCACGCCGCATCGAAAAAGTCGTCGCCGATCTTGCCATCGGCCATCTTGTAGCTGCTGTAACCGGCCTGCGTCGGCAGCGCCTTGACGTTGCCCAGCTGACGCACAAAGGTCATCCAGTCCACATTGGTCGGGTCGTCTTCGTCGAATTCGGCAATCGCCGCGCGCCGGTTGTGGAAAATCGCCCGCAGTGCCGATGCCATGCTGTGCTTGGTCATGCCAATAAAGCGGATCGGGGCAAACGCCCAGTTCTGCCAGGTGGATTGCGTCGATTGGCCATCGCCGATGGTCATGCGATCCACATCGGTCAGACCGTTGCGAAACAGCCGGTCATTGAGGCTGGTCAGCATGCCCACGCCGAACGCATCGCCCATCGCCACATCCGGGCGAAAGTAGTCCCACAGGCCATACAGCGCATCTTCCACCACCTTGTCATCTGTCCCGGCCGGCCAGGCCTGCACGAACGGGAAGGTGACGAAATTGCCGATGGTCTCCGCCACCACGATGGCCGAGCGCGACGCCGTCTGGTTCTCGCCGTGGCCGGAATGGTCATAGCCGAACGAAATCAGCCCGCGCCGCTTGTAGCGCGCGCCCGGCAATGGCCCGGCCGGCTGCAGCCTGGCGTTGATGCCGGTGGCCAGCGCCAGGCGGATGTAGCGTTCGTGGATATGGTTGGTGGACCGGGTATTGATGCAGAGGAACTGGCGCATCCACTCCGATTCGGTCTGCTGGGCCCGCATGGTGTTGACCCACGATTCGTTGACCAGCCCCAGCTCCACCGCCAGGTAGACACCCACGTGCGGCAGCAGCTTGTATTCACCGGTTTTCAGCAGCGCTTCCAGCACGTCCGCGCCCTTGTAAACACCGGTAATGCGGATCTGCGGCTTGAAAGTCACCGAGGCATCCGCCCCCAGCCGCCGCGCCGCGCCGCGCCAAGCATCGGCAGAAAGCGCGACATCAGGCGATCTTGCGGGCAATCGTCCACCTCATCGATCGACGCGAACGAAATCGCATCGCCATCGATCTGCGACATGATGCCGAAAGCGGTGGCACGGCTGGCGTTGTAAAACTGATAGCCGGTGTCCGTCATCTGCCGCCGGCCGTTCTTGTAGGCCACGTAACCGGTTAGCATCGCGCTGCGGCGGATGGCCTCAAGGTGATAAGCGAGGCCGATTTGAGACTGCTGCAGGCGTGGCGCGACGATGCCCTCTTCCTGCATTGGCGTGGTCGCCAGATATTCCAGCGCGTATAGCTCTTTTACCGTGGTTTTGCCGGTACGCCGGCAGGAAACATCCACCGTGTTCGGGTTTTCGTCCATTTCCTGCATTTTCAGCACCTGTGCAGCATCGAGCGTAACGCCATGCACGTGCTGATGCCATAAAGCATGAGGCCTCAGACCGGTATCTGGATCTGGCTGACCGAAGCGCATGATTTCGGCTTCGGCACGGCTGGCGACCTTCACTCGCTGGGCGGCGGACACTCTCACGATTCGCCGCCGTTCTCACGCTTATATTCCACCAGTACCGGATCACGGGCCTTATGCTCCGCCGCCCGCTGCATTGCATCTTTCAACGCCTCCACACTGCTGACCATACGCTGCGAAAACTCCGACAACGTCTGCTGTGCCTGCGAACCCGTTGCCAAACGGCCTGCCTGCTCCTGGCCTTCTTCCACCACCCTGGCCGTCATACCCATATCGGCCAGCGACAAAGTGTCACGTGCCAGAAATTCGCCCAGTCGCTT
>CALMFQ010000506.1 GCA_937863215.1 uncultured Pseudomonadota bacterium | reverse complement strand
CCACACCACATCGACAAAGTGCCAGTACCACGCCACCGCCTCGAAGCCGAAGTGGTGATCGGGGCGGAAATGGCCGGCAATCGAGCGCCACAGGATCACGCTGAGCATGATGGTGCCAAGCGTGACGTGCAGGCCGTGAAAACCGGTCAGCATGTAGAAGGTGGCGCCGTAGATGCCCGAGCCGAGCGTCAGGTGCATCTTCTCGAAGCCTTCGTGGTATTCGTGTGCCTGCAGGTACAGAAACGCCAGCCCCAGCCCCACCGTCCACGCCAGGCCCATGATCAGCTGGGTGCGGTTGTTTTTCAGCAGACCCCAGTGTGCCCAGGTGATGGTGGCACCGGAGCTGAGCAGGATCAGCGTATTGATCGCCGGCCATCCCCACGGCTTCATCGCCTCATATTCGGGAACCCCGCCGGGGGCGACGCTGGATGGCCATGTCGGCGCGAATTTTGGCCATAGCAACTGCTGCATTTCGCTGCCGAAATCCGGCACGACATAAAAGCGCGTGTAGAACAGCGCGCCAAAGAACGCGCCAAAGAACATCACCTCAGAGAAAATGAACCAGCCCATCGACCAGCGGAACGAGCGGTCGACATTTTTGCCATACTGGCCGCGTTCGCTTTCCTGAATCACATCGCCAAACCAGCCCCACAGCATGTACAGCAGGATCAGTGCGCCGATCAGCAGACAGGTGCCGCCGCCCTTGACACCGTTGACGGCGAACGCCGCACCGAGGCCGAGGAAAAACAGCGCCAGCGCGCCGACCAGCGGCCATTTCGACGGTTGCGGGACAAAATAGCTGTGTTGTGCCGGAGTACTCATGCGCAAACCTCTTGTGAATAAACCGCAGGCCGGTTCGGCCAGCGGGTCAGCTGGTAATGTGCCGCACCAGCACGATCAAACCGCCGACAAACAATGCCGTCAGCAGCAGCGCCACCACGATCAGCTGCGGCAGCTTCACCTGCGCCAGATCGAGCTTCTGGCCCTCGCTGCGGCGAATGCCGAAAAACGCCCACAGCACGGCCTTGAGCGCCTGCAGGCCACTGGCGGGCCGCTCAGCCATTGCTGCCGTTAACCTCGAAGAAGGTGTACGACAGCGTTACGGTATTCATGTCGGCCGGCAACTGCCGATCCACCACGAACACCACCGGCATCAGGCGCTTTTCGCCGGCAGCGATGGTCTGGCGCTTGAAACAGAAACATTCCAGCTTGCGGAAATACTGTGCAGCATTGATCGGCCCGTAGCTGGGAATCGCCTGGCCGGTAATCGCATGGCCGGACAGATTCTGCAGTTCGTAATCGACCCGCACCATCTGCCCCGGATGCACCTTCAGGCTGGTCTGCAGCGGTTTGAAACGCCACGGCAGCTGGTCGCGCAGGTTGGCATCCAGCTCCAGGGTAATCTGGCGCGCGGAATCGATCCGGGTATTCAGCGGCGCGGCATCGGCCTTGACCAGACTGTTGATGCCGGTGAATTCGCAAAATGCCTTGTAGAACGGAATCATCGCGTAGCCGAAACCGAACATCAGCAGCGGTATCGGCAGCAGCTTTTTCAGCAGACGGCGATTTTGCGCAACGGCATCCATCAGCGGAACAACCACTGCTGGACGATGAAACCGGCAAAGAACGCCGCGGCGCACGACGCCAGAATCAACGCGGTACGCAAGTTGCGGCTCTGGCCTGCCGGGTTGTTCATGTTCATCTCCTTTGCCGTTGTCGATTCAGATCAATGCAGGTGCTGCCTGGCAGCCAGCTCGTTGACCAGTTTCTCGTCCGGCGGTGTTTCCCAGGTATGGAACGGCGCTGGCGACGGCACCTCCCATTCGAGCGTGGTCACGCCTTCCCACGGCTTGTCCGGCGCCTTGCCGAATTTGCCGCGAATGGTAGGAATCGCGACGAAAAACAGGAAATACACCTGCGCCAGACCGAAGGCGAACGCACCGAGCGAGGCCACCTCATTGAAGCCGGCAAACTGAGTCGCATAGTCGGGAATCCGCCGCGGCATGCCGGCCAGCCCGAGGAAATGCATCGGGAAGAAGGTGACATTGAAGGCGATCATCGACCACCAGAAGTGCAGCTTGCCGCGCGCCTCCGGATAGTTGTGGCCAGTCCATTTCGGCATCCAGTAATAGGCGGCAGCGAACAGACTGAACAGCGCGCCGGCCACCAGCACGTAATGGAAATGCGCGACGACGAAATAGGTATCCTGATACTGGATGTCCGCCGGAACGATTGCCAGCATCAGCCCGGAAAAGCCGCCCATGGTGAACAGGCAGACGAAGCCAATGGCGAACAGCATCGGCGTTTCGAAAGTCATCTCGCCTTGCCACATGGTGGCGATCCAGTTGAACACCTTCACCCCGGTCGGTACCGCAATCAGCATCGTCGCGTACATGAAGAACAGCTGCGCCGCGGCCGGCATGCCGGTGGCGAACATGTGATGGCCCCAGACGATGAACGACAGCAGCGCAATCGATGAAGTGGCATAAACCATCGAGTGATAGCCGAACAGCGGCTTGCGCGCGAAAGTCGGAATGATCTGGCTGACCACGCCAAATGCCGGCAACGCCATGATGTACACCTCGGGATGACCGAAGAACCAGAAAATATGCTGGAACATCACCGGATCGCCGCCACCGGCAGCCTTGAAGAACGAGGTGCCGAAATGCCGGTCGGTCAGCACCATGGTCACCGCCCCGGCCAGCACCGGCGCCACTGCGATCAACAGATAGGCGGTGATCAGCGAGGTCCAGGCGAACATCGGCATTTTCATCAGCGTCATTCCCGGTGCGCGCATGTTCAGCACCGTGGTGACGATATTGATCGAGCCCATGATCGAGCTCATACCGAGGATGTGGATGGCGAAAATAGTCAGATCCATGCCCATGCCCATTTGCGTCGACAACGGCGCATACATGGTCCAGCCGGCGGCAGCGGCGCCACCGGGAACGGCGAAGCTGATCAGCAGCAACAGCGCCGCCGGCGGCAACAGCCAGAACGACCAGTTGTTCATGCGCGCAAACGCCATGTCCGGCGCACCGATCATCAACGGCAGCATCCAGTTGGCCAGACCGGTGAACGCCGGCATGATCGCGCCGAACACCATGATCAGGCCGTGCAGCGTGGTGAACTGGTTGAACAGCTCCGGGCGGAAGAACTGCAGCCCGGGGCGGAACAGTTCCAGCCGGATCATCAGCGCCAGCACCCCGCCCACCAGGAACATGGAGAAGGCAAACCACAGGTACAACGTACCGATATCCTTGTGGTTGGTTGCGGTCAGCCAGCGCATCAGCCCGGTCGGGTGAGCGTGCGAATGGTCATCGTGGCCGTGAACATGTACTGCAGCAGTCATCCAGCACCCTCCCCTATTTGCCGCGCGCGGCTTTTACCGCCGCCGGCTGCAGCAGATCGCCGGCCTTGTTGCCCCAGCTGTTGCGCTCGTAAGTGATGACCGCAGCCAGCTCGCTATCGCTCAGTTGCGCCCATTTCGGCATGGCGTTCTTGCCGTTCAGCACCAGATGCAGATGATCGGCCACCGGGCCCTGGGCGATCTTCGAACCGTCCAGCGCCGGGAACGTGCCGGGGATGCCCTTGCCGTTTTCCTGGTGACAGGCAATACAGTTGGCCTTGTAGACTTGCTCACCCTTGGCGAGCAGCTCCGGCAAGCTCCATTGCTTGTTCGGATCGTCGCGGTTGGCGGCCGCTTTCTTCTTCTGCTCGTCCATCCATGCCGCGTATTCGGCCTGGCTCTTCACTTCGACCACAATCGGCATGAAGCCGTGGTCCTTGCCGCACAGCTCGGTACACTGGCCGCGATAGATGCCGGGTTTCTCGGCCTTGAACCAGGTATCGCGCACAAAGCCGGGGATTGCATCCTGCTTGACCGCGAACGCCGGCACCCACCAGGAATGGATCACATCGTTGGCGGTCAGCAGCAACCGCACTTTCTTGCCAGCCGGCACCACCAGCGGGTTATCCACTTCCAGCAGGTAATGCTCGCCCTTGCTGGCAGCGTTGCCGTGAAAATCTTCGATCTGCTTGCGCGGTGTGGCGAGGCTGGAATAGAAGCTGACGCCATCCTGCAGATAGTCGTAACCCCATTTCCACTGGTAGCCGGTAATCTTGATGGTCAGGTCTTCGCTGCGCGTGTCTTTCTGCGCCAGCACCACTCTGGTGGCCGGCCAAGCCATGCCGATCAGGATCAGCACCGGGATCACGGTCCAGACGATTTCGACTGTAGCGTTTTCGTGGAAATTGGCTGCCTTGTGGCCGGCAGCCTTGCGGTGCTTGTAGATGGAGTAGAACATCACCGCGAACACCGCGATGAAGATGACGATGCAGATGTACAGCATCATTTCGTGAATGCCGAGCACGCGCCGTGCCAGCTCGGTCTGCGGCTCCTGCATGTCGGTCCGGTAGGCGGCCATGCCGGTTCCGGTCCATCCCGCTGCAATCAGCCCCGCCATTGCATGCTTCAGCTTGTATACCATGGCCTCCCCATCGCATCGCAGATGGTTGTGAATGCCGCTGCTGGTACTGATGTGCCCGATGATATTGCGACTGCGGGACAGGCGGCCTATCAAAGCACAAACAGTCAATCCTTGATATGGATCAATTATTTCTGCCGTTTGATGCTAGCAAAGCCAAATTTAGAACACAAGCTCGAGAAACTGCCGGTTCGCGCTTCAGAACCAGCGTTGCAGTGCGACATCCATCAGGACATTTGGATTTTCGGCATGTGGCAGTTGCGCCAATAGCGGTGCCGGTATGCGCTGGCGCAGGAAATGCAGATTGGCGGCATATTCGCGCATATGCGGATCGACGCGATTCGCCACCCAGCCCACCAGCGGCAGCCCGCTGGCGACAATCGCGTCCGCCGTCAGCAGCGCATGATTGAGGCAGCCCAGCCGCATGCCGACTACCAGGATCACCGGCAGGCGCAGATGCCGTGCCAGATCGGCGATATCGAGCGTTTCGCTCAACGGCGCACGCCAGCCGCCGGCACCCTCCACCAGCACCACATCCGCCATTGCCGCCAGCTGGCGATAGGCATCGGCGATACAGGCGAAATCGATCCGGACATGCGCACGCGCGGCGGCGATATGCGGCGACACCGGCTGGCGCAGCAAACACGGATTCAACCAGGCGTACGGCACCTGCTGCCAGCCGGCAGCGGCCAGTGCCAACGCATCCTCGTTGGCGAATCCATCGGCGGTTTCACTACCGCCGGCGGCAACCGGCTTCATTCCCAGGCTGCGCAGCCCTTGCGCGTTCAGCTGGCGCAGCAGCCAGCAGGTGACGAAAGTCTTGCCGACTTCGGTATCGGTGCCGGTGACGAAAAAACCGCGCGCAACCGAGTCGCTCATTTCGGCCGCGGCTTGAATTCGACGATCCGGCGGCCGTCCGGCAGCGTCTTGCCCGGCCTGGGTTGCGCTTTCCAGGCATGACCGTAGACCACTTCGTAAGTCGCCGGCAGACGGCCATCGCGGCGCAAGCGCTCGTACGCGGCGACAAGCTGACTCCAGCGGCTCTTGCCCATCAGGCCGGGGTTGCGGCCGTCCTGCAGTTGCTGCGCGCCGATGGCTTTCAGGTCGAGCAGCACGGCTTTCACCGATTCGTAAGTCAGCGTGATGTATTCCATGTCCATCACCGGCTCGGAGAACCCGGCGTGCACCAGCGCATCGCCGACATCGTGCATGTCGATGAAACGGTTGACGTGACCGAAGCTGTCGATACCGGCAAACGCCTGGCGCAGCTCTTTCAGCGTATCCGGTCCGAGCGTCGAGAACATCAGCACGCCATCCGGCCGCAGCACGCGCTGCAGTTCGCCGAAGGCGCGATCCGGCGGCGTCAGCCACTGCAGCGTCAGGTTCGACCAGATCATATCGACGCTGTTGCTCGCCAGCGGCAGATTCTCGACATCGCCACACACCTGCGGCGGCCGGCTGGCGCGCAGGAACGGCAGCTTTTTCTGCCACCAGGCAGAGCCGCCGCTGGCCACCTGCAGCATCGGCAGCGCCAGATCCAGCTCGATCACCCGCGCCTTGTCGTAGCGCTGGCGCAGCGCCCGCGCGCCGTAGCCGGTGCCGGAGCCGGCATCGAGAATGGTGGCCGGTTGCAGCTTGATCAGCTCAAGCCGCTCGGCCATGCGGTCACTGACTTCGCGTTGCAGCACCGCTGCGCCGTCGTAGCTGCTTGCGGCGCGTTCGAACGAACGGCGGATCCGGGATTTGCTGGTTGTCATGCTGTTACTCGATGCGGGCGCCGGCGTGGCGCACCATGTAGTCTGCCGTTGCCGCACCTGCTGCACTCGCGGCCAGCGCGGAGGCGACGGCGTCGATATCGGCAGCGGAACGGTTCTGGCTCAGTTTGAATTTGGCTTCGACGGCAACGATATCGATCTCGATGCCGATGATCATCGGCAGCAGCCTTGGCAGCCCTTCCACCAATTCCATCGACCAGCGTTCGGCTTCGAAATGACGGCTGATATCGGCCAGGATCGCCGCCTTGGCCTCGTTGTCGTCGATGATGCGCGCTACGCCCTGCACGTGCGCAGCGGCATAGTTCCAAGTCGGCACCAGTCCCGGTGTGACATACCAGGTCGGCGACACATAGGCATGCGGGCCATGGAACACCACAGTGACCTCGCCCGCCAGCGCGGCGGCGGCGCGCGGCAAATGCCCCACCAGCTTGCCTGCCGCAGCGTCGCGCAGCAGCGGCAGGTGCCATACCTGCGGCTGACCGTCGCGCATGGCGAACAACGTGGCGAACGGGTGGCTCTCGACCAATTCCTCGACGGCAAGCTGGTCGCGGGCCTGGAAGGCAGGCTGGATGTACATTTGACGGCTCCTCAACGCAGAAATTCGAGCACTTTAGCGGTAAACACGTCGGCGTGGGAAATGAACGGCGCGTGCGATGCATCCGGCAGCAACAGCAGCTCGCTGTCGGCAATCGCTCCGGCCAGCCAGCGCCCGGCAGCGGCTGGCGTCAGCGCGTCGCGTTCGCCGTAAATCAGCAACGTTGGCTGATCCAGATGCTGCAACTCATGGCGCAGGTCTTCATCGCGCAGGATTTCCAGCCCGCTGCCGAGCACCGCCTCCACCGGCTGGCCGCGATCGAACAGCCTGTCCTGCAGACCGCGCAGCACTTCGCGGCTGGCGTTGCCGCCCATTGCCTGCAGCGCGATGAAACGCCGCAACGTTGCCTGGTAATTCTGCCGCAGATCGCCGGCGAATTGCGCCAGCACCTCGCGCCGCATCGCCACCGGCCAATCGTCGCGCTGCTGAAAGCACGGCGAGCTCGCGACCAGCACCAGTTTGCGTACCGCATAGGGATGATCCAGCGCCCAGCGCAGCGCCACCGCACCGCCCAGCGACCAGCCGAGCACATGCAGCGGATGCGGGAATTGCGCCGCCACCCGCGCCGCAATCGCGCTCAGGCTGAATGGCTCGACCGCAGCGCTGTAGCCATGGCCGGGCAGATCGACCAGATGCACGCAGAAATGCTCCGCCAGCCGTTCGGCAATGCCATGCCAGATGCCGCCATGCATCGCCCAGCCGTGCAGCAGCACCAGATCTTCGCCGCGGCCCATGACTTCGACGTGCAGGCTCATGCCCCGACCCTCTCTCCTGACTCTCTCCCGCACGGGGAGAGAGGGACTATGACTCGCTGCGCGAGCATCACGCTATATCTCGCAGCGCTGCCAGCAGCCGTTCGACATCGTCCGGCGTATGTGTGGCAGACAACGAAATGCGTAGCCGTGCCTCACCGTCCGGCACCGTCGGCGGACGGATCGCCGGCACCCAGATACCCTGCTGGCGCAGCCCTTCGGCCAAATTCAACGCGGCCTCACTACTGCCGACCAGCAGCGGCTGGATTGGTGTCAGCGAAGGCAACAGGCGCCACGGCAAATCTGCGCAGCCCTGTCGCAATTGCGCAATCAGACTCGTCAGCCGCTCGCGGCGCCAGCTCTCTTTGTCAATCAGCTCAATGCTCTGTAGCAGCGCTTCGGCCAGCAGCGGCGGCTGCGCAGTGGTGTAGATGTAGGTATGTGCCTTGTTGACCAGCCATTCGATCAGGTCGGCGCTGGCGGCGACAAACGC
>CALMFQ010000505.1 GCA_937863215.1 uncultured Pseudomonadota bacterium | reverse complement strand
CCGCATGACGCGCCTGATCTGAAGTACCGACAAAACACACAGAAATACAAGCCAGAGCCTAAAGAGCCGGCGCAAGTGACACCAGGTGCGACAAGACCGGCTCCATGCCGGCATTCCGGGAACTCCGGGCACAAACTGACAAAGAGGATTGGGGACACAAATGAAAACTCGTAGCGATCGTTCATCCGTATGCAGCCAGCTGGCCGGCAAGCGTATCCTGATTACCGGCACAACCGGCTTTCTGGCCAAGGTTTTGCTGGAAAAGCTGATTCGCGACGTACCGGATGCCGGCAAATTCATTCTGCTGATTCGTGGCAACAAGAAATATCCAACCGCGGCTGAACGCTTCGAACGCGAGATTCTCGGCTCGTCGATTTTCGAGCATCTGCGACGCGAGTATCCGGACTATCTGGCCAGCGTGCTGGCAGAAAAGATCGCCTGTGTTACCGGCGAAGTGACCGAGCCGTCGTTCGGCCTGGCTCCGGCAGAATTCGCCCGCCTTGCCGGTCAGGTCGATATCGTCGTCAATGCGGCGGCCAGCGTCAATTTCCGTGAAGAACTGGATCAGGCGCTGAGCATCAATGCGCTGTCGCTGCTGAACCTGACCGAGCTGGTAAAACGTGCCGGTGATGTGCCGCTGATTCAGGTCTCCACCTGCTACGTCAATGGCTATAACTCCGGCGACATGTACGAGCAGATGGTGACGCCGGCAAAGCGCGGTATTCCGCGCCATCCGGGCGGCTACTTCGAAGTCGATACACTGATAACCGAGTTGCAGCAAAAGATCGCCGAGGTAAAACGCAACAATGCCGATCCGGCCAAATTGCCGGCCGAACTGACCGATCTGGGTATTCGCGAAGCCAACCATTACGGCTGGAACGATACCTATACCTTTACCAAATGGATCGGCGAGCAGATTGCTGCGCGTGAGTTGCTCGATGGGACTTTGACCATCGTGCGCCCCTCGATCATCGAAAGCACCTTGCGCGAACCGGCTCCGGGCTGGATCGAGGGTGTCAAGGTGGGCGATGCGGTCATCCTGGCGTATGCCCGCGGCAAGACCCGTTTCTTCCCGGCCAAACCGGACGAGATCATCGACGTGATTCCGGCCGATCTGGTGGCCAACAGCATTATCCTGTCGATGGCCGAAGCGCTGGCAGATCGCGGCCAGCGGCGGGTTTACCAATGCTGTAGCGGTTCGAGCAATCCGATCATTCTCGGCGACATGATCGATATCCTGCAGACCGAGGCGAAGCAGAACTGGCAGTCGTACGAAAAACTGTTCTACCGGCAGCCGAAACACGATTTCCGCACCGTCAGCCGCGGTACGTTCCTGGCGGCGATGGGCGTTGCCAAACTGGCTCTGGGATTGGCTGCACGTGCACGCAGGCTGCTCGGCATGAGCGAGTCGTTCCCGCTGCTGGAGTCGTTCAATACCACGCACAATCTGGCGGTTGTGTTTTCGTTTTACACCTCGCCGAGCTACACGTTCCAGAACGGTAATCTGCTCAGCCTGGCCGAACGCATGGGCGATTACGACCGCCGTGTATTCTCGGTAGATCCGAAGCAGATCAACTGGAAACAATATCTTGGCCAGATTCATCTGGCCGGCCTGAACCGCTATGCGTTGAAGGATCGTCGTCGCGGTGTGGCAGCGCTCAACGCCGATACCCAGGCCCGGGCCAAGGTTGCCGAGGCAGCCGTGCGCTGATCTTCCGTACTGCCAGAAACAGACGGGGCGGCTCCATGTTGTGGAGCCGCCCCGTTCGCATTCTGCAGGCCGAAATCAGATTTTCGGCAAGGTTACGCCGGTCTGGCCGAAATATTTGCCGCCGCGATCCTTGTACGAGGTTTCGCAGACCTCGTCCGATTCGAAAAACAGCACTTGTGCCACACCTTCGTTGGCGTAGATTTTTGCCGGCAGCGGGGTGGTATTGGAGAATTCCAGCGTCACGTGGCCCTCCCATTCCGGTTCGAATGGCGTGACGTTGACGATAATGCCACAGCGCGCGTAGGTCGATTTGCCCAGGCAGACAGTCAATACCGAGCGCGGAATGCGGAAATATTCCACCGTGCGCGCCAGGGCGAACGAATTCGGCGGGATGATGCACGAACTGCCCTTGAATTCGACAAACGAATTCGGGTCGAAATTCTTCGGGTCGACGATGGTGCTGTTGATATTGGTGAATACTTTGAATTCGTCGGCGCAGCGGATATCGTAACCGTAGCTGGAGGTGCCATAGGAAACGATCTTGTGGCCATTGACTTCACGCACCAGGTTCGGTTCGAACGGCGAAATCATGCCGTGCTGCTCTGCCATGCGGCGAATCCATTTGTCGGATTTGATGCTCATTGTTGCTCCCTGCCTGTTGTTCTGGTTGATGGCGCTCAGGTGTTCTGGATCACGATTTTCGGGAATTTGGCCGAATGGTCTTGCGCCTTCTCGCCCACCTTGACCGCCACCTTGCGGGCGATCTGTTTGTATATTGTCGCTACCTGACCATCCGGCTCGGCGACTACGCTTGGCTTGCCGGCATCGGCCGACAAGCGGATACCCATGTCGAGCGGCAACTGGCCGAGCAGCCCGATATTGTAATCGGCACACATCCTGGCGCCACCGCCGCTACCGAAAATCGGTTCGGTATGGCCGCAGTTGGAGCAGATGTGCATCGACATGTTTTCCACGATGCCGAGAATCGGTATGCCGACTTTCTCGAACATTTTCAGTCCCTTGCGTGCATCGAGCAGGGCGATGTCCTGCGGCGTGGTGACGATTACCGCCCCGGTGACCGGGATTTTCTGCGCCAGCGTCAGCTGGATATCGCCGGTGCCTGGGGGCAGATCGATCACCAGATAGTCCAGATTGTCCCAGCGCGTTTCATTCAGCAACTGGGTCAGCGCCTGCGTCACCATCGGGCCGCGCCAGACCATCGGCTGTTCCGGGTCGATCATGAAGCCGATCGACATGGTCTGCACGCCGTAATTCAGCAGCGGGGTCATGCTTTTGCCGTCCGGCGATTCCGGCTTCTGTCCTTCCAGCCCCATCATGGTCGGCTGCGACGGGCCGTAGATGTCGGCATCCAGCAGGCCGACCCGCGCGCCTTCGGCCGCCAGCGCCAGCGCCAGATTGACCGCGGTGGTCGATTTGCCGACACCACCCTTGCCCGAGGCAACGGCGATGATGTTCTTGACCCCGGCCAGTAGCGGTACGCCACGCTGCACTGCATGCGAAACAATCTGGCTGCTCAGTTTGACGCTGATGCTGCCGATACCGGCAATGCCCTGCAGCCCTTGCGCTATCATCTGTTGCAGCGATTCCAGTACCGACGCCGCAGGGTAGGGCAGTACGATATCGACACTCACATCGCTACCGTCCACGGCAATGCGCTTGACGGTTTTCTCACTGACAAAATCCCTGCCGGTATTGGGGTCGATCAGCGTGCGCAGCTGCGCTTCTACCTGTTGTTGCAACATGACTTCGGCTTCCGTGGGGGCTTGGGCGGCCTTGTCATCCTTGGTGCCGCCAAACATTTTGCTGAAAATGGACATGGTCGCTCAGTTTATCCAAAAATACTGTCTCCGGACTATCGTCCGGTTAGCCTATGCCAGCAGATTTTCCAGCGTTGCCTGGTAGATTGCCGACAACTTGGGAATATCCGCCACCGCCACGCATTCGTTGATCTTGTGGATGGTCGCGTTGATCGGGCCGAATTCGACCACCTGCGGGCAGATGCGGGCAATGAAGCGGCCATCGGAGGTGCCGCCGCTGGTCGATAGCTCGGGTTTGCTGCCGCAAGTGGTGGCGATTGCGTTGCTGATTGCTTGCACCAGCGGGCCTTGCGCCGTCAGGAATGGCAGGCCGGACAAGCTCCATTCCAGCTGGTAAGCCAGTTCGTGCTTGTCCAGAATTGCATGCACGCGCTGTTGCAGGCCTTCCATGGTGCTTTCGGTGGAAAAGCGGAAATTGAACAACAGCTCGCATTTGCCCGGAATCACGTTATTGGCGCCGGTGCCGGAATGGATGTTCGATACCTGCCAGCTGGTTGGCGGGAAGAATTCATTGCCGTCGTCCCAGTGGGTTGCAGCCAGTTCGGCCAGCGCCGGCGACAGCAAGTGGATCGGGTTTTTTGCCAGATGCGGGTAGGCGATGTGGCCTTGCACGCCCTTGATTGTCAGCCGGCCGGACAGCGAGCCGCGACGGCCATTCTTGATGGTGTCGCCGAAACGATCCGCCGATGTCGGTTCGCCAACCACGCAATAATCGATTGTCTCGCCGCGAGCCTCCAGCGTATCGACCACCTTGACGGTGCCATTGACCGCCACGCCTTCCTCGTCCGAGGTAATCAGCAGCGCAATCGAGCCTTTGGGTTGCCGGTGTCTGGCGAGAAAACCTTCGATTGCGGTGATGAACGCCGCCAGCGACGCTTTCATATCGGCGGCACCGCGCCCATACAGCAGCCCATCCTGGATGGTTGGCAGGAACGGATCGTGGTGCCACTGTTCCAGCGGGCCGGTCGGCACCACATCGGTATGACCGGCGAAGCAGAACAGCGGGCCTTCGCTACCGAGACGCGCCCAGAAATTGTCGACATCGCCAAAACGCAGCTTTTCGATCCTGAAGCCGAGCTTTTCCAGCCGCTCGATCATGATGTCCTGACAGCCGGCGTCGCGCGGGGTGGTGGATGGCAGCGAAATCAGTTGCTCGGTGAGCAGGAAGGTCGGGTCTTGGTTCATTTGTCGAATAGCGTTGCGTAAGTCGATTGGTCGAATCCGAGCGTGATCTTGCCGTCGATGTCCAGCACCGGGCGCTTGATCACCGACGGTTTTTCCAGCATCAGCGCGATGGCACCGGCGTTGTCAGCGATCGCCGCCTTGGTATCGTCCGGCAGCTGGCGCCAGGTGGTGCCCTGGCGATTGAGCAGTTTTTCCCAGCTGACCTGGCTCAGCCATTGTTCCAGCAAGGCGCGCTCAATACCCTGTTTCTTGAAGTCGTGGAACGGAATGTCGATCTGGTGTGCATTCAGCCAGTCACGCGCTTTTTTCACCGTATTGCAGTTCGGTATACCGTAGAGTTTCATGATTTCCTGCAAGGGTTAGAGCCTATTGAGACAGGCGCTGAAAACAAAAGCCCACCAAGCGGCGGGCCGATGTGCAATGCAATGATACCGGGGTTTACGCGGCGTTGCGACGGCGGAACAGCGGTACCGGCCGATCGACGGCCACCTGATAGGCCTCGGAAAAATCGTTCAGGCCTTTCAGCGCTTCGTCGATGTCCTTGTCGGCACGCACAGCGAAGGCGTTGAAACCGCAGCGCTGCATATAGAACAGCAAGTCCTTGAATACATCGCCGATCGCGCGCAGTTCGCCCTGGTAACCATAGCGCTCGCGCAGCAGGCGCGCGGTGCTGAAACCGCGGCCATCGGTAAAGGCCGGGAAGTTGACTGCCACCAGCGCGAATTTGCTTGCGGCGCTGCCGAGTGTTTCGACTTCTTCGTGGCTGTCGAGCCAGATGCCGGTCTTGCCGGTGCGTGCCAGCAGCGCATCTTGCTGCGCCAGCCATGCCGCCAGCGGCACGATCACGTCGCCGTCGGCGGGAATGGCAGGCAAGCTGCCGTCTTCGTTGAGC
>CALMFQ010000504.1 GCA_937863215.1 uncultured Pseudomonadota bacterium | reverse complement strand
CCAATGGACAGCCACATGGCAGACACCTGCCAAACCGGACCCAGATTCAAACTGGGCAATTGGGTAACGATTGCAATTGTCAGCGCGGTTCTGCTGACGACGCTGGCGCTGTTTGCGCTGATCGACAGCTTTGCCCACGCATATGCCAGAAAGGAAGCTGAAGAGCGGCTGAAACAGCTCGCCTGGCAAATGCGCGATACGCTGGATCGCGGCCTGGCCGAGCGCATCGTCGACATGTCGGTACTGGCGGGGCTGGAACAGATAGCCGAAGCAGACAATCCGGCGCGAATGCGCGAAATTCTCGATGGCCTGCAGAACGGAGCCCCCGATGCGCAGCAGCTCGGGCGCAAGATACTGATGCTGGCGCAGCAACCGTTCCTGCTGGCAGGCAGCGAGGTACACCTGTCGTCAAGCGTCGGCATCGCGCTGCATCCGCCGGGCGACGACCTCGATGCCGAAGCACTGCTACGCCGCGCCGATCACGCCATGTATAGCGCCAAGAACGCCGGCAAGAACCAGCTGGCAATGGCTGCCGCCGCCCAGTCGCAGGATGCATGATGGCGCCTCCGCGTTGTCCGGCGCGGCCAGCCCGGATCGATGTGGCGCCAATCTGACGATGCCAGCCCAATACCTCCGCCGCATCACACCAACCAGCCGCAAACTGGCCGGCTTGACCATAAGCGCACCGGCCTGCCCGCAGCCATTTATCCGTCATTACGGCCGAAACAGCCGGTTTCCGGTAGTTTCATCGCACACCGCTGTCACGTTATCCACCCTTGTCGCTAGCCTCGCGTCACGCCTGCAGCGCCGTTGTCGGCGTAACCATCAAACCAAGACCCGAGGAGCATAAGATGCAGCACATCACCCCCATACTGGCTCTGCCATTACTACTGATGACCCTGCCGGCACTTGCCGGCGAGGCGCCAATTGCCCATATGCCGGCGCATGCCAAACCCGGCGATTTCCGTGAATACAACAACACGCTGATGGGGATAACATGCAGTCGCTGGGAATTCACCGAGGTCACCGATGCCGGCGAAGTGTTAAACCAGTGCGGTGACAAAACCATGGTGCTGTCGACCGACTTCGACCTGAATCCGATGCGTATCAGCGACGGCACCGGCACGACACTGGTCGAATTCAAGCCATTCTATCCGCAACTGTCTTACCCGTTGACGCTCGGCAAGGAATGGAGCGGTGAATACAGCGGCTACACAGCCGATAACGACGCCCACTGGGACAGCAAGGTGAACTGCAAGGTTGAGGCCTTCGAAAAGCTCCAGGTGATCGCCGGCGAATTCGATACCTTCCGCATTGCCTGCGTCGATCACTGGCGGGCAGGCTTGCTGTTCAGCGGCGAAACCCATTCAACCCGCTGGTATGCGCCAAAAACATTCAGCATAATCAAGGTTGTGCATGACAAAGCCAAATGGAACACTGAACTGGTGAACTACCAGATTCAGTAATTGAATAGTGAATGGCGTATTGTGGCCGACGATATCACGGTGTCGGCCACGATTTGTTTATATCGAGAAAAATGAAATCCCTCTTTTGCAGTTGCCTGCTGCTGAGCGCCACCCCACTCTGTGCAGCGCAACTACCGCTTCCAGTGGAAGCGCCGCAGCCTTTCAGGATTGGCGACAGCATCGAATACGATGGCCAACCGATGACGCTCAATTGCCGGCGCTGGCAGCTAAAACGGCTCGAAGCAAACAACGTCGGTGTCAGCCAGTGCGAAGACAAGCTGTACTACTACGACACCAGCAACCGCAATCCGATCAAGGCCAGCACGGCCGAGGGAAAACTGCTGGTCGAATTCAAGCCGAGCCCGATGAGCCTGAGCTTTCCGCTGTTTGTCGGCAAAAAATGGAGTAGCCGCTATTCCGGCTACCGCGCCGACAAGAATCGCCGCTGGGACAGCAGGCTGGATTGCGAAGCCAAGGCGTATGAAACCATGCGCGTTCCAGCCGGCACCTTCGACAGCATACGCATAGAATGCATTGACCATTGGGAAGCGGGTTACATATTCAGCGGTCAGGTACGCAGCACTCGCTGGTACGCGCCTGCGGCCGGCCTGGTGGTCAAGTATCGCTCCGACGACAGTGACTGGAATTATGAGTTGGCGAGCCTGAAGCGCCAGGGATCAGGCGCTTCAGGCTCCCGATGACGAACGACAGCAATGGCGGCACGCTGCCGCAAATTTCGCTGGACTGGCCAGGCTTTGTCCGTGAGCTGGCGTTCAGTTTCCTGATCAGCTCGCTGATGGGTGCCGTCACGGTGTTAATGACGGGGATGAACGAATGGCGCGGGATCATGCTGACTTCCAATCTCAACGCACTGTTCGGCTTATCCGGCATCGCACTCGGCCTGCATTGGCTGCGCCCGACCGTGCGCAAGGCGGCCAGCCTGTTCCTGCTGATTCCAATGGCCGGCTCGGTGCTCGGCTGCATGGTCGGCCTGTCGCTTTCATCGGCACCGCTGTCATTCGCCTCAAGCCTCTGGCTCACCGGTATTTCAATGGCACTGAATCTGGCCCTGGGGCTGTTGTTGTATAGCCGCGCTCACAGCCGCAGTGTGACCGCCGCCTGGCAGGCCGAACAGCTGCGCAACGCCGAGCAGCGCCAGCAGTTGCTGTCTGCCGAGCTGAAAATGCTGCAGGCGCAGATCGAGCCGCATTTCCTGTTCAATACGCTGGCCAATCTGCGCAGCCTGATCGTCATCGACCCGCCGGCCGCGCTGACGATGTTCGACCATATCAACGAATATCTGCGCGCCACGCTGGCCCGGACGCGCAACGACAACGGCAGCGTTGCCAGCGAATTTGCACTGCTGCAGCACTATCTGGCAATCATGCAACTGCGCCTGGGCGAGCGGCTGGCGTTTCAGATCGATTGCCCGGACGAGGTGGCACGGCTGCCGCTGCCGCCGCTGCTGGTGCAGCCGCTGGTAGAAAACGCCATCCGGCACGGTATCGAGCCGAGCATCAACGGCGGCGCGGTCACGCTGTCGGCCAGACGGGTCGGCGAGCGGCTGCGGATTCAGGTTGCCGACAGCGGCAGCGGCATCGGCACCCGGCAAAACGGTGATGTCGGCAATGTCGGGCTGAACAATATCCGCCAGCGCCTGCAGGCGCTGTATGGCGATGCCGCTACCCTGCAGCTGACAAATAACCGGCCGCACGGCACCATTGCGGTATTGGCCCTGCCCTTGCTTCCATGACCTGCTCCACCGCCGTGATCGCCGACGACGAACCGCTGCTGTTATGCGCGCTGCGCCTGCAGTTGCAGCAACTGTGGCCGGAGCTGCAGATCGTCGGCGCAGCCGCCAATGGCATCGATGCGCTGCGGCTGCTCGGCGAACTGCAGCCAGACGTGGCGTTCCTCGATATCAAGATGCCCGGCCTGAGCGGGCTGGATGTGGCGCTGGCAGCGCGCACGACGCATGTCGTGTTTGTCACCGCCTACGACCAGTATGCCGTCGAAGCCTTCGACAAGCAGGCAGTCGATTACCTGCTCAAGCCAGTCAACGAACAACGGCTGGGCAAGACCATAGCCCGGCTACAGCAAAAGCTGGCGCCTGCCACAAACGCGCCGAACACCGCGCCGGCAAAAGAATGGCTGCGCTGGATTCGCGCCGGCAGCGGCAACGATGTACGGCTGATCGACGTCGACGGCGTCAGCCATTTCCACGCCGCCGACAAATACACCGAAGTCGTTACCGCCAACGGTGAATTCATCATCCGCATGTCGATCCGCGAATTGCAAGCGCAATTGGATCCGTCACGCTTCTGGCAAATCCACCGCTCCACCATTGTCCGGGTCGATGCCATCGCCCGCGCCAGCCGCGACGACAGCGGCCGTATCACGCTCACATTGAAGCAATCCCCGCACAGGCTGGCAGTGAGCAAACCCTACGCACACCTGTTCCGCCAGATGTAATCATCAGCACAGCGCCGCCGATTGGAGCCAACATTCAAAAGCGGTTAGAATCGACGCTTTGATTCAATTTTAGAAGCCCGACAGGCCATGCTGACTTTTCAGGAAATCATTCTCACGCTGCAACGCTACTGGGACCAACAGGGCTGTGCACTGCTGCAACCTTACGATATGGAAGTCGGCGCCGGCACCAGCCATACCGCCACTTTCCTGCGCGCACTTGGCCCGGAGCCGTGGAAAGCCGCCTATGTCCAGCCTTCGCGCCGGCCGAAAGACGGTCGTTACGGTGAAAACCCCAACCGCATGCAGCACTATTACCAGTATCAGGTGGTGCTGAAGCCGGCACCGGCCAACATCCTGGAGCTGTATCTGGGTTCGCTGGAAGCGCTGGGCTTCGATCTGAAGAAAAACGACATCCGTTTTGTCGAAGACGACTGGGAAAACCCGACACTCGGCGCCTGGGGCCTGGGCTGGGAAGTATGGCTGAACGGCATGGAAGTGACCCAGTTCACCT
>CALMFQ010000503.1 GCA_937863215.1 uncultured Pseudomonadota bacterium | reverse complement strand
CACGATGCACAATGCCGGCCACGGTAAATTCGCTTTCGCCCAACATCAGACGCTGGCCGATTGCCAGACCGGTACGCTGCACCAGACGTTCGTCCACCCACACCTGGCCGGCGGGCGGAGCACCGCTGACACTAACCCGGCGCGTGGCAAACGCCAGCTTGCCGATCAGTGGATAGCTATCCGATACCGCCTTGGCTGTAACCAGCTGCGCACCGCCCGGATGCATCGCCATGCTGGAGAATATTGTCGTCTGCGCAATTTTCAGGCCGCGTCGGCGTGCCTCGGCAGCAAAACCGGCCGGCACCGGATGATCGCTGTTGATCAGCAAATCGGCCGCCAGCAGCTCGGTTGCATGCTGCTGCAAACCGCGCTGCACGCGCTCGGCAAACAAGTTGACACTGCTGATTGCGGCCACGGCAATCGCCAGCGCGGCAAAGATCGCATTCAGCTCGCCGGCGCGCAGATCGCGCAACAGCATGCGCAGGCCGAAACGCAAGCTCGCCAGACTCATGCGCCGGCTTTCTGCTGCCGCCCGCCGCTGAGGCAGATCTGCCGCTGGCAGCGCTGCGCCAGCGCCATATCGTGCGTGACCAGTATCAACGTGGTGCCCTGCTCGCGATTGAGTTCGAACAGCAGCTCGATCACCTGCTGCCCGGTAGCAGTGTCGAGATTGCCGGTCGGTTCGTCGGCAAACAGCACCTGCGGCGTACCGGCAAACGCGCGCGCCAGCGCCACCCGCTGCTGCTCGCCGCCCGATAATTGCTTCGGATAGTGCTGCAGGCGCTGCCCCAGCCCCACCCGGCCCAGCCACTCACTGGCCAGCGTGCGCGCATCGCTGCGCCCGGCCAGCTCCAGCGGCAGCATCACGTTTTCCAGCGCAGTCAGTGCCGGCAGCAACTGGAACGACTGAAACACAAAACCGACCGCGCGTGCGCGCAACCTGGCTCGGCCGTCCTCGCTCAGGGCCTGCAGATTCTCCCCCTGCAGGCTGACACTGCCGCTGCTGGGCAGGTCCAGCCCGGCCATCAGGCCGAGCAGCGTCGATTTGCCGGAACCGGACGCACCGACGATCGCCACGCTCTCGCCAGCGGCGACCTTGAAGCTGATGTCGGCGAGAATCATCAGCTGCCCGTCGGCAAGCGGAACTTGCTTGCCCAGTGCGCTAACCTGCAAAATCGGTACCACGGAACGGACAACCTCAACGGGGAAAGCGGCAGCAGCCATGTTCAAAGCCATCGGATGGATTGCGGGATTATTAATGTCGAGCATCTTACATGCAGCGCCGGTCTTGCTGGTATTCGGCGACAGCCTGAGCGCCGGCTACGGTGTGCCGCAAGGGCAAGGTTGGGTGGCATTGCTGGAAAAACAACTGGCCGGGCGCTATCAGGTGGTGAATGCCAGCATCAGCGGCGAAACCACTGCCGGCGGGCTGGCGCGGCTGGATCAGGCATTGCACCGGCACCGCCCGGCCATCGTGCTGCTGGAGCTGGGCGCCAACGATGGCTTGCGCGGTTTGCCGCTGCAGCTGGCAGAACAGAATCTGGCGCAGATGCTGGACAAGCTCAAGCAAGCCAAAGCCCGCCCGCTGCTGATCGGCATGCAGTTGCCACCCAATTACGGCCAGCGCTATGTGCGGGAGTTCGATGCGATGTACAGCAGACTGGCACAACAGCGCCAGATCGCTTTGGTGCCTTTTCTGATGGAGGGCTTTGCCGAGCGGCGCGAATACTTCCAGGCCGATGGCATTCACCCGACTGCGGCAGCCCAGGCGCAAATACTGGTCAATATCAACCGCCAGCTGCAGCCGCTGCTGCGCGATAAGGGTACGGAGAAATCCGGGAAATAAGCCGGAATCAGTCGAAGCGGTACGACAAACCAACCGAAGCGGACGGTTCCCACTTGATGCTGGCCGATGGAGCGCTGACCAGCTGATGCAGGCGCTCTTGTTCGCGCTCCTGCTCCAGTTTGGTATGCAGGGTCGGATTGCTGCCGGCAAAGCTGATCGCTTCGCTACGCCCTTGCTGGCGTACGCCGACATCGGCAACCAGATTCACACCGCCGCCTTTTTGCGTGGGCTTGTTCAGATCGAAACCGACCATCGGTGCGATCTTGCCCAGAGTAACCTGACCGGCGCTGACTGCGACGTCGGCCAGTTCGGAAATGTTCTTGGTGAAGACTTCGGCAATATTCACCAGCTTACTGCCGGCCGAACCCAGCGGGTTCGGCCGTACAGCAAAAGTCGCGCTCTCGGACGCAACGTTATTATGTACCGGGGCTTTTATCCCCATATACCGTTTCACTGTGTTGAATACCGAAGGTGCAAAAGAAACTTCCTCTTCAGCAACCACGGTAGCCTGTTCAACCGGGGCAACCACGCTGACATCCTTGATGTGGATCTCGGCCTGCTGCCCCTGCCCGACTACTTCCACGTCTTCTTTGCAACCGAGAATGCCGCCAACTGCAACATTGGCGTACACGCTCAGTACCATGGAAATAGCCGTCAGGCGAAGTGTCACGGGGTCTCCTCACTACTAATGCGGCGTGCGTTGTTTAAAAATAATCTTGCGCCGCACTCCTACAACTGGACCAGAGTTTAGAGTCAAGACTCCAATATGTCAACGGCGTAGCAAAAATAATTTCAGCGGCGATCCGGCGAAGCTGGGTCCGGCCGGGTTCTGCAAGCAAACATCTGTTATTTATAGCGATAATTTTCCATTGCGACAGGAGTATCCGCACCCGGCTGAGCATGGCTGCAATTGTTGTGTAAAATAATTCCATGCTCAACGATCGCTCGCAAATCCTGCTGAAAACCCTGGTTGAACGCTATATCGAAGACGGCCAGCCGGTCGGCTCGCGCACCCTGTCCAGATATTCCGGACTGGACCTGTCGGCCGCCAGCATCCGCAACGTGATGGCCGATCTGGAAGAAATGGGTTTCATCGCCAGCCCGCACACCTCGGCCGGCCGCATTCCGACCCCCAAAGGCTATCGCTTTTTCGTTGACACGCTATTGACGGTCAAACCGCTGCAAAGCGGCGAAGTCATGCAACTGGAAGACCAGCTGCATCCGGACAACCCGCAACGCCTGATCAGCTCGGCATCGCAGTTGCTGTCGGACCTGACCAGTTTTGCCGGCGTGGTGATGAACCCGCGCCAGAGCAATGTGTTTCACCACATCGAATTCATCCCGCTCGGCGAGCGCCGCGTGCTGCTGATCATGGTCACGCCGGATGGCGACGTGCAGAACCGCATGTTGCAGACCGACCGTAATTACAGCCAGAACGAATTGCTGATCGCCAGCAATTTCTTCAACCAACACTACGCCGGCCGGGCACTGGACGAAGTCACCCTGTCGCTGCGTGCCGAATTGCGCGATCTGCAGCAGGATATCGGCAAGCTGATGGAAGCCGCGCTGACGCTGGGCAACGCATCGCTGGCGCAAAGCAGCCCGTTTGTGGTGGCGGGCGAGCGCAATCTGCTGGATATCGAGGATTTCTCCAGCAATGTACAAAGCCTGCGCAAGTTGTTCGGGCTGTTCGAAGAAAAAACCGACATGCTCAAGTTGCTGGAAATCAGCCGCCAGGCGCAAGGCGTGAAAATTTTCATCGGTGGTGATTCGGGCGTCATGCCGCTCGACGAATGCTCGATGGTGACGGCGCCGTATCAGGTAAACGGCCAGATTGTCGGCACCGTTGGCGTGATCGGCCCGACGCGCATGGCTTACGAACGGGTGATTCCGATTGTCGATATCACCGCCAAATTGCTGTCGAGTGCCCTGTCGCTGAATGCCGCCTGAGCTTTCGCCCAGGAAATAAAAAACGGCGCCCGAAGCGCCGTTTTTTTGTTACGTAACCACAAATCAAGCCAGATACTGATCCATACGGCGCAGGGTTTCGTCCTTGCCGATCAACGCCAGCGTGGCATCCACCGACGGTGTCTGGGTCGTGCCGCACACCAGCGCACGCAGCGGCATGCCGACCTGACCCATTTTCACGTCCTGCTCTTTGCAGAATGCCTTGATCAGGGCGCCGATCGCTTCGGTAGTCCAGTCGCAACTAGCAAATTGCTCGCGCAAGTTTTTCATCAGCGCCAGCGAAGCTTCGGTCATATGCTGTGCGCGCACGTCGTCGTGCGGGTGCAGTTGGCGATAGAAATAGACGCAGGCATCAGCCAGTTCCACCAGCGTCGATACCCGTTCCTTGACCAGCGCAATCACGTCCGCCAGTTGCGGGCCGGTGCTGACATCGCATTCACGCTCACCCATCCAGCCGGTGATCAGCTCAGCCAGCCGCTGGTTATCGGCCGCCTTGATGTGTTGCTGGTTCAGCCACAGTAGCTTGTCTTTGTTGAAACGCGCCGGCGACGGGCTGACCGCTTCCAGCGAGAACCATTCGACAAACTCGCCCATTTCGAACAACTCAGCATCACCGTGTCCCCAGCCGAGACGGGCCAGATAGTTGAGCATCGCTTCCGGCAGAAAGCCCATGCCGGCGTAGTCGACCACGCTGACCGGATCGCGGCGTTTGGACATTTTCTGGCCATCTTCGCGCAGGATCATCGGCAGGTGCGCATAGGTCGGCAGCGGTGCGCCGAGTGCGGCGAGGATGTTGATCTGGCGCGGCGTGTTGTTGACGTGGTCGTCACCGCGAATCACGTGAGTGATGCCCATATCCCAGTCATCGACCACCACGCAGAAGTTGTAGGTCGGGGTGCCGTCGCCACGGGCGATGATCAGGTCGTCCAGTTCGTCGTTGCTGATCTCGATACGGCCTTTCACCTGATCGTCCCACGCCACTGCACCACCAATCGGGTTGCGGAAACGCACCACCGGCTGGATGCCCTGCGGCACGGCCGGCAAGGTTTTGCCCTCTTCCGGGCGCCAGCGGCGGTCGTAACGCGGTTTTTCGCCGCGCGCTTCCATTTCCGCACGCATCGCGTCCAGCTCTTCCTTGCTGGTGTAGCAGTAATACGCCTGGCCGCTGGCGAGCATTTGCTGGATCACCGCTTTGTAGCGATCCATGCGCTGCATCTGGTAGAACGGGCCTTCGTCGTAATCCAGGCCAACCCAGTGCATGCCGTCAAGAATCGCCTGCACCGACTCCGGTGTCGAACGCTCCAGATCGGTATCTTCGATACGCAGGATGAAGGTGCCGCCATGCTTGCGGGCATAAGCCCAGGAGAACAAGGCGGTGCGCACGCCACCAATATGCAGATAGCCGGTCGGGCTGGGGGCAAAACGGGTACGAACAGTCATTGGGCCGTAATCCAGAAAAAACGCATATTTTAACTTAAAGCCACGGCAAAACCGAACCCGTCATGCCGGCTCGGCCACCTGCAACCTGCCGTCGCTCATGGTCACCATCCGATTGGCTCTGGCAGCCAGCTCCGGGTCGTGGGTGACGATCAGCAGCGCGGTACCGAGCGTGGCCTGCAATTGCAGCATCAGCCCGAATACTTCGTGCGCGGTATGGCGATCGAGATTGCCGGTCGGCTCGTCGGCGAGCACGCATGCCGGCCTGGTCACCAATGCGCGGGCAATTGCCGCGCGCTGGCGCTCGCCGCCGGACAGCTCGCCGGGCTTGTGCTGCAGCCGGTGCCCCAGCCCGACCCTGGCGAGCATATCGGCAGCCGCGGCACGCGCCTCTGCGCTGGACTGACGCGCGATCAACAACGGCATGGCGACGTTTTCCAGCGCGGTGAACTCCGGCAACAGATGATGGAACTGGTAAACAAAACCGAGCTTGCGATTGCGCAGTTCGCCACGGCGTTTTTCATCCAGCACCGCCAGATCGTCACCCAGCAGTTGCACCGAGCCGCTGCTGGGCTTGTCCAGCCCGCCCAGCACCTGCAACAGCGTGCTTTTGCCGGAGCCGGAAGCGCCGATGATTGCCACCGTCTCGCCGCGCCGCACATCGAAATCGATGCCGCGCAATACCTCGACACTCAGTTTGCCCTGGTCGAAACGCTTGCCGATGCCACGGGCCGACAGAATCAGTTCACTCATAACGCAATGCCTCCGCCGGGTTGATCCGCGCCGCACGCCAGCTTGGGTAAAGCGTCGCCAGCAGGCTCAATACCAGCGACACCACGCCGATGCTGCTGACGTCGGCCCACTGCAGGTCGGACGGCAACTGGGTGATCATGTACACCTCGCCGGAAAGAATGTGCGTACCGATCAGCCGTTCGATTGCCGGCACGATCACATCGATATTCAGTGCCACCACGATGCCGCTGACAACCCCGAGCGCGGTACCGATAAAGCCTACCAGTGCACCCTGCACCACAAATATCTTCATGATGCTGGCCGGCGAGGCACCGAGGGTGCGCAGGATGGCGATATCGGCCTGCTTGTCGGTCACCGTCATCACCAGTGTGGAAACCAGGTTGAATGCGGCAACGGCAATAATCAGCGTCAGGATGATGAACATCATGCGTTTCTCGATCTGCACCGCGCGGAAATAATTGGCGTGCTGCTGGGTCCAGTCGGAAATATACGCGTCGGCCTTGAGGCCATAGATCAGATCGTGCGTCACCTTCGGCGCCAGCATCACATCGCTCAGCTTCAAGCGCAGGCCGCTGACCTGATCACCGAGCCGGAACAGCCGCTGCGCGTCGTTCATCTGGATCAGCGCCAGTCCGGAATCGTATTCGTGCATATCGATGCGGAACACGCCAACCACGCGGAACTGCTTCAGCCGCGGCATCATGCCGGCCGGCGTCACCTGCCCCTGCGGCGTCACCAGCGTCACCTTGTCGCCCAACCCCACGCCCAGCTCGCGTGCCAGCACCGCGCCGAGCACGATGCCGAATTCACCGGCATGCAAATCGGTCAGCTTGCCGGCGAGCATGTGGCTGTGAATATCCGCCACCTTCTGCTCTTCCTGCGGCAGGATGCCGCGAATCAGCACCCCCTTGACGTTGGAATCGAAAGTCAGCAACCCTTGCCCCATCACATACGGCGCACTGGCGCGCACATCGGCGAACTTCGGCAACTGCGCGGCAATGCCCTGCCAGTTGGCCAGCCGCTCCTCCGGGCCGCTGATCTGGATATGCGATGCCACGCCGAGAATGCGCGCGCGGATTTCTTTCTGGAAACCGTTCATTACCGACAGCACCACGATCAGCGCCATCACACCGAGTGCGATGCCGATCATCGATGCCAGCGAAATGAAGGAAATGAAATGGTTACGCCGCTTGGCGCGGGTATATCGCAACCCGACAAACAACTCGTATGGCTGCACGGGAATTCCCGGAAATGGAAAGCCGCGAGTTTGCCACAGCTCGGGCAACGAGCCTATGGAGAAATGCCAAGCGGTGCCGCCAGCGCAGACTATACTCAATATCGTTCTCAATGCACGCGAATGATTTGCCCGGTCATGGCAAATGCCCATGCATCTCGCCTCAATGGCACTCCTTGCAAGCAGCTGGCACGGGTGGCGAGATTATCTCAAATCAAGGCCGGGCAACCCTTCCCACCTTAACATCGCCAACCCATCAGTAATCATTAACATTATAAAACGCAAATGAAAAACCTGAGTATTGTCGCCAAAGTAGCCCTGCTGTTACTGATTCCGTTACTGAGCGTCGCTTTCTACACCGTGCAGAATGTTCGCAGCTCCTATTTGGAATGGCAGAGCCTGGCAACCACCGAATCGTTGATGGAGCTTGCAATCGGCATGGGCAATCTAACCCACGATCTGCAAATCGAACGGGGCTCCACTGCGGGCTTCATTCAATCGCGCGGCAACAAGTTCGCCGCCGATCTGCCTGGCTACCGAGCCAATACCGATCAGCAACTCAAGGCATTGCAGGCAATCTACCAACAGACCCGGCAACAAGGAATACCCCCGCAATTGCAGCAAAGCATCGAGGCCACGTTCACTGCATTGCAACAATTGCCGGAAACACGCTCCGCTGCCTCCGCCTTCGGCATTCCGGCAGCCGAAGCATCGGCTTACTTCACCCGTACCATTGCCACCTTGCTTGGCAACATTCCGGCGATCACCGAACAAACCAGTCATCTGACTTTGATCAAGCGTATGGCGGGCTATCTGGCGTTCCTGCAAGCCAAGGAGCGCACCGGCCAGGAACGCGCGTTGCTGGTTCCGGTATTTACCGCCGATATAATCGAACCCGCGCAATTCCGCGCCTTCATCGGCCATGTGTCGGCCCAGCAATCGTATCTTGGCATATTCAACGGTTACGCCACCGACGATCTGCGGACATTAATGCAACAGAAAAACGGCAACGAGATTGCCGCCACAGTCGAATCGATGCGCAAGACCGTCATGGACAAGGCCGCCAGCGGTGGCTTTGGTATCGAGCCAACCAGCTGGTTCAAGGCGATCACCGACCGAATCAACGACATGCGCGACGTGGAAATCATGTTGACGCAGCAGATCAAATCGTCAGCCAGCGCACTGGCACAACAGGCGCGCACGACCATGCTGTTGAACAGTGCGGCAAGCTTGGTCACGCTGACGCTGACACTGGCGCTGGGCTGGTGGATAGCCCATGGCATCATCCGGCCGATCAATGGACTGCGTAACACGATTGTCGCCATCGAACGCGATCGGGATTTGACTCGCGCGCTGGAAATTCATGGCAACGACGAAGTGGCTCATGCCGCCCAAGCGTTCAACCGCCTCACCGCCAGCCTGCGCAATAGCGTCGCCAACGTCGGTACCAGCGCCGGGCAGGTATTGGCGCTGTCGATGCAGCTTGCCAGTACGTCGCTACAGGTTGCCACCAACACCGAAAGGCAAAGCGAAGCGGCATCGGCGATGGCGTCGGCGGTGGAGGAGATGACGGTCAGTATCGACCAGGTCGCCGACCATTCCGGGGACGCACGCGAAATCTCCAATAGCAATGTACAACTGGCCAAACGCGGCAGCGACGTCGTACTGCAGGTGGTCAACGATATGCAAAGCATCGCCGATACCGTGCACCAGTCGTCGCAAATCATTGAAAACCTCGGCCAGCAATCCGACCAGATCTACTCGATTGTGCAGGCGATCAAGGATATCGCCGACCAGACCAATCTGCTGGCGCTAAATGCCGCCATTGAGGCCGCCCGCGCCGGCGAGGAAGGCCGTGGCTTTGCCGTCGTGGCGGACGAAGTGCGCAAGCTGGCCGAACGTACCGCCAGCGCTACGCAGCGCATCAACAGCATGATCCAGGCAATCCAGAACGGTACGCGCGATGCGGTTGCCAGCATGCAGGTTGGCGTGGAACGGGTAAATCAGGGAGTAGCTCTGGCGGGTCAGGCTGGCGACGCCATCCGCCAGATCCAGAGTGGTGCGCAACAAGTTGGGGTGGCAGTGAACGATATTTCGGCAGCCCTGCAGGAGCAGAACGTTGCCAGCGGCGATATGTCGCGCCACGTCGAACAGGTCGCACAAATGACCGATGAAAACAGCGCAGCCGCCAATAGCAACGCCGACACCGCCAGACAATTGGAACAACTGGCGAGCGAATTGCAGCGAACGGTGGAACAGTTCAAGACCTGATGGCGCAAGTCATGCCGCATTCAAACCATCGCCCCGGCTCTGCAAGCCGCCAGCAAAGGGGCCTGCAGGCCGGCCTGAGAGCCAATCCCGACGCCGCTTGCAGCCGGGCACGATCTAAACCGCACACACCTCGACATGCAGCGCAGCCGCCAAGGCCGGCGCTATCTGCGGGTGCGCCACGATGTCATCCCCGCCCGGCTTCGCTCCCGGCAAGGGCACGCTGATCGAAGCCTGATCGACAATCCGCGCCGACATTAGCGACAAGGTTTCGCGCAATGCCGCCAGTGCATGGCCGGCACGTGGCGACGCCTTCAACAGCGCCAACAGGCCGCAATTCCGTATGGATTGCGGCCTGTGTATTTCTGGATATGGAATTGCCGGCACACGGCGATCCGGAAGCCATGGCAATGCCATTGCCGATTCGATGTTGGCGCAAGAACGATGAACAATCCGACTTTCGGGTAATATGCCAACGACAATAGTCCGCCGGCACAAAAGATGCCGCGGCTATCTAACGATAACGAAACAAGAAACCAATACGAGGGAGAAACAGATGAAAGACGGTTACTGGCTGGTTGGATTCCAATATGAAGTCACCGGCACGCTGTACAGCATGGGCCGCATTCCCAAATGCAAAGTGGCGATGCTGCAGCACCTGAAACCCGGCGACAAGGTGTTGATCGCCGGTGTCGGCCACGGCACCGAAGCCATCGAAGCCAGCAAAATGGGTGCACACGTGACTGCGGTGGACTTATCGAAAACCATGCTCGACCACTTCCAGCGCAGCATTGACAAACACCGGCCGCCGACGCCGATCAAGCTGGTGCACGACGATATTTTCAACGTCAAGGATGTCGAAAAATACGACATGGTGATCGCCAACTTTTTCCTTAACGTGTTCCCGGAACAACCGGTGAAACAGGTGGCCAACCACTTGGCGTCGATGGTCAAACCCGGTGGCTATTTCACTGTCGGTGAGTTCATGCTGCCGGAAACAGGCTGGCGCGGCCTGCTGCAGAAGCTCAACTGGTATGTCGCCATCGGCTTCTACAGTATGACTACCGAAGCGGCATTCCACCCGGTGTGGGACTATGCCGGGCTGGTGGAACAATCCGGCTGCAAGGTCGAGAAAATCGAGTATTTCCGTATTCTCGGATTGAAGCTGTACTGGTCGATCCTGGGGCGCAAACCGGCACGCTGAGCCACGGTGCCGGATTCAGAACGCATCCGAGCCGAAGTTCTGCTGGCCGCGCTTGCGCGCTGCCGCTAGCTGGCCGAGAAACACGCCCGGCAACACATTGCACAGCTTGCCGAGCCAGCCATCCGAGGCCGGCAGGAAATATTCCAGCGGGCGTTTTTGCAGCACCGGGCCGAGCACCGCTGCGGCGACCTCTTCCGGCGTCAGCGCACGTTTGCCGGTAAACGTCAGCGCGGCATTCCGGTCGCCGCGCTGCTTGTCGAGCATGGCGGTTTTCACCGCTGCCGGGCCGACCAGCGACACTGCCACACCGTGCGGCCGCAAATCGCCGGCAGCGGCAATGCTGAAGCCGCGCACCGCAAACTTGCTGGTGGCGTAGACGGTGGTGCCGGGCGTGGCGAACAGCGAGGCTGTCGAGCCGATGTTGATGATGTGCCCACGGCCACGGCGGATCATGTACGGCGCCATGGCGTTGCAGCCGAAAATGGTGCCCTTGACGTTGACGTCGATCATCTCGTCCACCTGCTGCGGCGCCATCTGCCCGGTCGGGCCGCTGTGCAATACGCCGGCAACGTTGATCAGCACATCGATCTGCTGCCCGCCCTGCTCCAGCCTGGCCAGCAGCCGTTCCCACTCGTCGGCGCGCGCCACGTCGATGGCCTCGCAACGGATGTTGGGAAAAGCCTGCCACTGCTGTGCCAGCGCCGCCTGATTGCGGCCGACGGCAATCACATCATG
>CALMFQ010000502.1 GCA_937863215.1 uncultured Pseudomonadota bacterium | reverse complement strand
GGCGTCGATGCGGGGATTGTAGCGCGCCACTACGGCGAATGCTGGCGCTGGGCTTGCTTTTTTGTTTAATGCGCATAGTATGCGCACAGGAGGTGTGCCATGAAAAACCTGAATACGGCATCCAGCCGCAAACGGCCGGTCAACCTGTTGCTGAATGAAGCAAACGTACAGCAGGCGCGAGCGTTGACGGATAATCTGTCGGCCACGGTTGATGCCTTGCTGAGCGAATTCGTCGCCAATAGACAGGCCGCCAGACAGGCAAAGCAACAACAGGCCGATGCGATTGCCGATGCCTGGAACCGATTCAATCTTGCGCAAGACGGCTCGTTTGCCGACGACCATTCGACCTTATAAGCCCGACGGAACATGTCCCAGTTCGATGTGCATCACAATACCGGCCGCCATCGGGCCAGTATTCCCTACGTGCTGATCGTACAATCGGCGTTGTTCGACAAATCGTGTCGCCGGGTGGCGGTGCCGCTGGTGGCGCTGGAACAGCTCGCCGGTTCCGCGCCATTGCTATCATCGCCGATCAACCCGGTGTTCGATATCCAGGGCCGGCAAGTGATCATGAACCCGTTGGAAATCGTGTCGGTCGGGGTTGAGCAATTGGGGGAGCCGGTGACTTCGCTGGCCGGTCAGGGTGACAGCATTATCGCTGCGCTGGACGAGCTGTTTTCCCGTGCATGGGGGTAGGCTTTCAATGAACAGAATGCTCGGCTGGCTGCAATGCCAGTTGCTCGGCCACGTGGTGGCCAGTTGCACCCCGTACCGGCGCAGCGCCGTACAACCGGGGCAGCGGCAGGTGCAACTGATCTGTGCCCGCTGCGGCCGGCCGGTAACGGTGGAGCTGCAGCGCAAGCGCTGACGCCGCTGCGCTGGCAGCGGCGCAGCGTGCTGCAATGGCCGGCTCAGCCGGCACGCAAGGCGCCGCTCAGCTGTTTCAGCAATTCCTCATCCGATTTGAACTGCAAGCGGATCAGTACCTTGCGGTCGCTTTCGTCCTCACCCGCATGTGCCTCGATCTTGCCGCGCCCGGCGCCCATCAGGCGTGCCAGCAATTCATCGCGGTGCGGCAGGTCGGCCTGGCCGGCGATGAACAGCAGCACGTTGTTGGCGCGTTGCAGGCTCAGGTTCATATTGCCGACGTAATCGCCGGACTGGCTGGTGTGGCCTTCGATCACCACGCGCTGGATTTCCTCGCTGAATTCCGGCCGGGCGAAAATCACCCGGGTGAAAATCGGCATCATCTGCCGCAAGCGCTGCGCGCCTTCCGGCTTCAGTTCGAAGCGGCCGGTATCGAAGAAAAAGCGGTCCGGCAACACCATTTCGCCATCGCGCGTGATGTTGACATCGACACCGGCGCGGCGGAATTCCTGCCCCAGCGTCGCCAGCACCTTGTCGCGTGTCTGCTGCCGCGCTTGGCTGAGTTCGCCGATCTGCATCAGCGCCAGCATGAACAGCAGCGCAAACAGCAGCAGCAGGCCGGACATCAGGTCGCCGATCGACAGCATGGTGTAGTCTTCGGTGCTATCGTGTTCGACCAGCGATGGGCCGTAATCGCTCATGATCCGGCCTCTTCAGTCAGCTGTGCGCGCAGCCGGCGCTGCTGGGTGGTGGCCATTGCCTGCTGCGCCTCGGCCAGCTGTTTTGCGGCCTGGGTGGCATCGCCAAGATTGCCGGCAACCTTGCTCATTTCGCCGACAATCGCGCTTGCCTGGCCGTCGAGTTGCTGGAAAAAGCGGCTGGCGCTCTGGCGCGCGGCGTCGAAATACTGGCTGGCGGCCAGCGGCAATTGCCCGGTCAACTCGTGCAACTGGCCGGTTACCAGTTGCAGGCTGGCACGCACTTCCTGCAGCGCCTGATTCTCCTGGCCGATTTCTTCGCTCAGTTGCGCATCGCGCCGCTGCAGTGCGCCAAGGAGTGCCTGCGCCTGCGCCAGATCGACCTGCTCGACCAGTGCGGCAACGGTTTTCTGCGTTTGCTGCAATTTGCCGAACGCATCGTCCCATTGCGAATGCATCACCACGCGGCGCTCGGCTTCGTGGTCGAATGCGGCACGCAGCTTGTTGACGCTGATTTCCAGCCCGGCGCGTTGCTGGCCGAGCAGGCTCTCCAGTTGCGCATTCTGCTGTTGCAGGAACCCGTCCAGCCCGCTGCGGTATTCATCGCGCAGACGCAGCATTTCCTCACTGGCGCTGTTGCGCAGGCTGGCGAGCTGCTTGTGCAGATCGCCGCTGCCGGCTTCCAGCCCGTCCTTGGCCGCCTGCATCGCATCCAGCGCCTGGCGCTGGATCTGGCCGAAGCTGTCGCGGTAGTTGCGGTACAGCTCGGCTTCCTCGCGCTGGCGGGCATTCAGCGCTTCGAGGAAATAGGCCTGATGTTTCTCCAGCATGCTTTCGAAAGTGCGGCGGATGCGTTCCAGATCGGTTTCGGCGGTCTGGCGCAGATTGTCCAGGTGCAGGTCGAGGCCGTTGAGTGTGGCTGCCAGCTTGCGCCGCGCGGTATCCATCACGCTGGCGGCGCTGTTCTGCAGCTCGACGAAGGTTTCGCGGTATTCGCCCAGCAGCGCCTGCTCCTCGGTCTGACGCTTGGCCAGCGTCTGGTCGAACGATGCGGCGAATTGCTGCAGCGCCTGATTGACCTTGCTGTCGAAGGTATCGACGGTGTTGCTGAACAGGGCGAACGGCTGCTTGATGTTGTCGGAAAATTGCGCCAGATCGGCGGCGGCATCGGTCAGGCGGAGCATCGATTCCTCGTGCACCGCTTTCAGCTCGTTGACCGCGCCCGGCAACGGCTCCAGCACCTCCAGCGCGCGGCCCATGGTATCGACGGCCGGCTTGAGCAGCTTCTGCATCGCCAGCACTGCCTGCATCAGCGCCTCCTGCTGTTTCAGCGCGTACAGCATATTGCGGTTGAGCGCGCGGGTTTCATCGACCATCTGCTGGGCCGGCGCCAGCTGCCGGCCTTCCGCCGCTGCTGCCAGTTCGATCTGCTGCTGTTGCTGGCCGTGTGCCGCCAGCTTGCGCCAGTCGCGCACGCGGATGCCGAGAAACGCCTGCAGGATATTGAAGCTGGCTGCGCCGGAAAGGCCGACCAGCGAGGCGTAGAACGCGGTTTTCATCCCGCCGACCAGCGCGTGCGCCGACTGGATGAACTGGGTGGTGCCTTCGCTGCCGCCAAAATGCGCCAGCCCGGCGGTAATACCGCCGAAGGTGCCGAGAATGCCGAGTGCGGTTGCCAGCGGCGGCACGAAGCGAAATCCTACCAGCGGGTCGGAGCGGGTAAGAAAGCCACGGTAGTCGCGGTTGCGTTGCGCGGCCAGAAAAGCCTGCCGGTACTGGTTCCATTGCCAGAGTTGCAGGCCGACGAAAACCGCCAGTGTCAGCAGGATCAGGCCGACACAGACGTCGGTGGTGGCGAACACGCGCCGCAACAAGGCGAACAGCGGTTCGAATACAAATGGAGAAGAGGGCATGGCCGGGCTCCTGATAATGGTATCGAAAAGCCCTTGTTTCTATGTCTTGCCGGGTATTTGCGGCTGTATTTGGCGAATGCGCCGCATATTTGCTTTTTATGATTATTGCATAATGGCGCGGAGCGCTGTCAAGCTGGCTCGCTCGCCGATGATGATCCGGATATGTTACCGGATAAAGACATTCCCGGTGGCCGGCAATAGCCGATTCGAACTGCAATATATGCGATATATGTGTTTTTGGCTAAATGATTAAGTCCGTATGGAACTTCTAATATGTTTTCCGGCCGGACATGGCTGATTTTATTGCCCAATTTGGGTAATTATCCGTTCACTGCGAGTTTGATATCGATCATAGTTTCACTAGAATGCCCATGCTATTAATGGGGTATTCGAAAAGGGTAATGGAGTGTGCCTGAGATGACCGACTTCGGAACGGCAAGCGAACCCGAGCTGGCGGTAATGGCCACCGTGATCGGTGAATACTGGATCAGGCACACCCGGCGCAAGTGGGAATGTTTCGAAGGCGATCTGACCATGGCCTACGTGCTGGGCGAGATCGGTGCGTATAACTTTTCGCGCATGTTGAAGGCGCCGGCATCGGGCGACGACCTGCCGGCGCCGATCGGCGAGGCGCAATGGTGCGAGCAACTCAAGCCGTGCAACGCCTATTCGATTGCCGAGGCCACCGGCATGCCGCGCGAAACCGTGCGCCGCAAAATCCTGCGGCTGGAAGAGCTGGGCTGGATCAGGCGCGCGCCGGAAGGCAGCGGGGTACTGATCACACCGCGCTGCCTGCGTTACGTGTGCGAGGAAATGTACCCGCAGGCATTTTTCGAAGTGATGGAAACCTACCGGCATCTGCGGCGGCGTCTGCCGGACAAGTGGTTCGGCTGAGGGAAGCGTGCGGGCCGGCCAACAACGGAGGAAACGGGGCGATCATGCAAGTCAGTTATCGTGACAGCGGCAAGGTGGCGCGACTGGAATTGCCGCAGCAATTCGTGTTTTCTTCTCATGTCGCATTCCGCGAGGCGCTGAAAAACATCCGTGCCAGCGAGCTGGTCAGAGCACTGGATATCGATTTCCAGCGCGTCCGCCAGATCGACAGCGCCGCGCTCGGCATGTTGCGCTGCCTGATCTACGACGAGCCGCGTTATCTGGTCAGGCTGCTGAATCCGAACCACGAAATCCGCGGCATGCTGGAAATGGCGCAACTGGCGCCGAGCACCTGATTTACCTCGCCGGCTGTTGGACTTGCGACGCCGGCAGCCTGCCGGCGCCGTTCTGCTTCAGTCCCCCACATAAACGAACGGCGCCC
>CALMFQ010000501.1 GCA_937863215.1 uncultured Pseudomonadota bacterium | reverse complement strand
CGTGAAGGCGGTCGTACTGTCGGTGCCGGTGTGGTTGCGAAGGTTATCGAGTAATAATCAGGTAGGGGCGCATTGTGCGCCCCGGCTCGTTCTTTATCGTTCTTTAGGACAAAAACATGCAAAGTCAACGCATTCGTATCCGCCTCAAGGCTTACGATTACAATCTGATCGATCGTTCCGCGGCCGAGATTGTTGAAACCGCCAAGCGCACTGGTGCTGTGGTCAAGGGTCCGGTTCCGCTGCCGACCCGTATCCAGCGTTTCGATATTCTGCGCTCGCCGCACGTCAACAAGACTTCGCGCGATCAGCTGGAAATTCGTACCCATCTGCGTTTGATGGATATTGTCGATCCAACCGACAAGACCGTCGATGCCCTGATGAAGCTGGATTTGCCGGCTGGTGTTGACGTGGAAATTAAGTTGCAGTAACTTGATTTTCTGCTAGAATAGCGGGCTCGCCTGTAAAGGCGGGCCCGTTTTGTTTTGTCGATCAATCGTAATCGACCCTTAAACATAAACATAAGGAAAGAATCATGAGTTTAGGTCTTGTAGGTCGCAAGATTGGCATGACCCGCGTATTTGCCGAGGATGGCGCGTCCATTCCGGTGACTGTGCTGGATATGTCCAATAACCGCGTCACACAAATCAAAACCGATGAAACTGATGGTTATGTAGCGGTTCAGGTTGGCTTCGGTTTGCGTAAGGCGAGTCGTGTCAACAAGGCTCAGGCTGGGCATTTTGCCAAGGCTGGCGTTGAGGCTAGTCGTGGCCTGCGCGAGTTTTCGGTAACTGCCGAACAGCTGGCATCGCTGCAACCGGGTTCGGTTCTGTCGGTAGAGGTTTTCCAGGTTGGTCAGCTGGTCGATGTGACCGGTACCAGTCAGGGTAAAGGTTTTTCCGGTGCTATCAAGCGCCACAATTTCAGTTCCCAGCGTGCTTCGCACGGTAACTCGGTTTCGCATAATGCGCCGGGTTCCATCGGTATGGCGCAGGATCCGGGTCGTGTATTTCCGGGTAAGCGCATGGCCGGTCAGTACGGTAACGTAAAGCGCACTGTTCAATGTCTCGAAGTGGTTCGCGTTGATGTTGAACGTCAGCTGTTGCTGGTTAAAGGTGCTGTCCCGGGTGCCAAGGGTGGTGACGTGACGGTGCGTCCTAGCGTGAAGGCAGGTGCATGATGGAACTGAAGGTAATTAACGAGCAAGGTCAGCAGGTTTCGACCCTGGCGGTTTCCGATGCGCTGTTTGCTCGCGAGTTCAACGAGGCTCTGGTTCACCAGGTCGTTGTGGCCTATCAGGCCAATGCTCGTAGCGGTAATCGCGCGCAGAAAGGCCGTTCGGAAGTGTCGAAATCGACTCGCAAGCCTTTCCGTCAGAAAGGCACGGGTCGTGCACGTGCGGGTATGGCATCCAGCCCGCTGTGGCGTGGCGGTGGCAAGATTTTCCCGAATTCGCCGGAAGAGAATTTCAGCCACAAGGTTAACAAGAAGATGTACCGTGCCGGTATTGCTGCAATCTACTCGCAGCTGGCGCGCGAAGGCCGTCTGTCGGTGATCGATTCGCTGAGTATCGATACTCCGAAGACCAAGCAGTTCGTTGCCAAGATGAAGGCTATGGGTCTGGATCAGGCTCTGATCATCGCTGATAGCGTTGACGAAAACCTGTATCTGTCGACTCGTAATCTGGCTAGCGTTTATGTGGTCGAGCCGTCGCAGGTTGATCCGGTCAGCTTGGTGCATTTCAAAAGCGTTGTGATCACCCGCGAGGCGGTCAAGCAGATTGAGGAGATGTACGCATGAGCGCAGCAAATCAAGAGCGACTGTATCAAGTCATCCTGGCTCCGATCATCTCCGAAAAGGGTACGTTCATAGCCGACAAGTACGAGCAAGTTGCGTTCCGTGTTGCAACCGATGCAACCAAGCCCGAGATCAAGGCTGCTGTTGAGTTCTTGTTCAAGGTGCAGGTTGATAGCGTTCAGGTTCTGAACGTCAAGGGCAAGCAAAAGCGCTTTGGTCGTTTTACTGGCCGTCGCAAGGACTGGAAAAAGGCATATGTTTGCCTGAAGCCAGGCCAGCAAATCGAATTTGCCAGCGGCGAATAAGGAGAATAGGTCATGTCTTTGATTAAAGTAAAACCGACTTCGCCTGGTCGTCGCGCCGTCGTCAAGGTTGTTACTCCGGGTTTGCACAAGGGTGCTCCGCATGCGGCTTTGCTGGAAAAGCAGACCAAGCATGCCGGCCGTAATAATCGCGGTGTGATTACTACCCGTCATAAGGGTGGTGGTCACAAGCAGCACTACCGTGTCGTTGACTTCCGTCGCAACAAGGATGGCATTCCGGCCAAGGTCGAGCGTATCGAATACGATCCGAACCGTACTGCGCATATCGCTTTGCTGTGTTATGCCGACGGTGAGCGTCGCTACATCATCGCTCCGCGCGGTCTGGTGATTGGTCAGCAGATTGTCAGTGGTTCCGAGGCTCCGATCAAGGCCGGTAATGCCTTGCCGTTGCGCAATATTCCGGTCGGTTCGACTGTGCACTGCGTGGAAATGATGCCTGGCAAGGGTGCGCAGCTGGCGCGTTCGGCAGGTACTTCGGCCCAGTTGCTGGCTCGCGAAGGTGCTTACGCTCAGTTGCGTCTGCGCTCCGGCGAAATTCGCAAGGTGCATGTGGATTGCCGTGCGACCGTGGGTGAGGTTGGTCATGAAGAGCACAATCTGCGCTCGATCGGTAAGGCCGGTGCGCAGCGTTGGCGCGGTATTCGTCCGACCGTTCGCGGTGTGGTGATGAACCCGGTTGATCACCCGCATGGTGGTGGTGAGGGTAAGACTGCAGCTGGTCGCGATCCGGTCAGCCCGTGGGGTACTCCTACCAAGGGTTACCGCACTCGTCGCAACAAACGTACATCCAACATGATTGTGCGTCGTCGCTATTCGAACAAAGGGTAATGAGCCATGGCACGTTCCATTAAGAAAGGTCCTTTCGTGGATCAGTACTTGCTCAAGAAAATTGATGCAGTACGTGCTACGAATGATAAGCGCCCGGTCAAAACCTGGTCCCGTCGTTCGACGATCCTGCCTGAGTTCGTTGGCTTGACGATCGCCGTACATAACGGTCGCCAGCATGTTCCCGTGTATGTGAACGAGAACATGGTTGGGCATAAGTTGGGTGAATTTTCGCTGACACGCACCTTCAAAGGTCATGCAGCGGACAAGAAAGCTAAGAAATAAGGTGGCGAAATGAGAGTTTCTGCTGTTTTGCGAAATGCTCGACTGTCCGCGCAAAAAGCCCGTCTGGTCGCTGATTTGGTTCGCGGTCAATCGGTTGAAAAGGCTCTGAATGTTCTGGCCTTTACACCGAAAAAGGGCGCGCAGATTATTCGCAGTGTGCTGGAATCGGCAATTGCGAATGCTGAGCATAATGAAGGTGCCGATATCGATGCGCTGAAAGTAGCGATCATCTATGTCGACAAGGGTCCTAGCCTGAAGCGCTTCTCGGCGCGAGCAAAGGGTCGGGGCAACCGAATTGAGAAGCAGACTTGTCACATCACTGTGACTGTCGGCGATTGAGGAAGAAGCCATGGGTCAGAAAATTCATCCGACGGGATTCCGTCTGGCTGTATTGAAAAACTGGTCTTCCAAGTGGTACGCGAACAATCAAAACTTCGCAACCATGCTGAATGAAGACATCAAGGTTCGTTCCTTTCTGCGTTCCAAATTGGCGCACGCTGCGGTCAGCAAGATTGTGATCGAGCGTCCGGCCAAGAATGCTCGCATTACCATTCACAGTGCCCGCCCGGGTGTTGTGATTGGTAAAAAAGGTGAAGATATCGAGTTGTTGAAAGGCCAGTTGCAGAAGATGATGGGTGTGCCGGTGCACATCAATATCGAGGAAGTGCGCAAGCCGGAAATCGACGCTCAGTTGATCGCCGACAGCATTGCTTCGCAGCTGGAGAAGCGCGTCATGTTCCGTCGTGCGATGAAACGTGCGATGCAGAATGCGATGCGTCTGGGTGCTCAGGGTATCAAAATCATGTCCTCGGGTCGTTTGAACGGCATCGAGATCGCTCGTAGCGAATGGTATCGCGAAGGTCGTGTGCCGTTGCATACCCTGCGTGCCGACATCGATTACGCTACTTCCGAGGCTAAAACTACCTACGGTATCATCGGTATCAAGGTTTGGGTTTACAAGGGTGAGCAGCTGGCTCGTGGTGAGCAGCCTGTTGTGAAGCCTGCTGAGACCGAGAAACGTACCCGCAAGTCTGGAGGCAGAAATGCTGCAGCCTAATCGTACGAAGTATCGCAAGGTACAAAAAGGCCGTAATACCGGTTTGGCTTATCGCGGTTCCAAGGTTTCGTTCGGTGAATATGGTTTGAAAGCCATTGGTCGCGGTCGTCTGACTGCGCGTCAGATCGAAGCTGCGCGTCGTGCCATGACGCGTCACATCAAGCGTGGTGGTCGTATCTGGATTCGCGTGTTCCCGGACAAGCCGATTTCGAAAAAGCCGGCAGAAGTTCGTATGGGTGGAGGAAAAGGCTCGCCGGAATATTGGGTAGCCGAAATCCAGCCGGGTAAGGTTCTGTATGAAATGGACGGCGTGAACGTCGAGTTGGCACGTGAGGCGTTCCGCCTGGCTGCGGCCAAGCTGCCGTTCCCGACCCAGTTCGTACAACGTCAAGTGGGGCAGTGATGAAAGCTAAAGATCTGCGAAATAAATCTGTGGATGAGCTCAATCAGGAGTTGCTGTCGCTGTTGAAGGCTCAATTTGGTCTGCGTATGCAGATTGCGACCCAGCAACTGGCGAAAACCAGCGAGCTGCGCAAGGTTCGTCGTGACATCGCTCGCGTACGTACCCTTTTGACTGAGAAGAAGGCGGCCTGAGCATGAGTGAAAAGACTATCCGCACTTTGACCGGCCGTGTGACCAGTAGCAAGATGGATAAAACCGTTACTGTACTGGTTGAGCGCAAGGTGAAGCACCCGCTGTACGGCAAAGTGATTCGTCGTTCCAAGAAGTATCACGCGCACGATGAAAATAACGAATATCGCGAAGGCGATCTGGTCGTTATCGAAGAGTGCCGTCCGCTGTCGAAAACCAAGGCATGGCGCGTGACCACTCTGGTCGAGAAAGCGCGTGTTGCCTAAGTTTTTGTGGCAATAAGCAAAGAAGGCCTTGCACGTCCAGTGCGAGGCCTTTATAATGCACGACTTTTCGTGTTGCCTTAGAGCGTCCTTCCCCGAACGGGGTCCAAAACTGGGCCGGTAGGATCGTCCACTGTTAGGTGGAAGACGGTTTAAGTTGGAGATTAAAAAATGATTCAAATGCAGTCCAAGCTGGATGTGGCTGACAACACCGGTGCGCGTACCGTTATGTGTATCAAGGTGTTGGGTGGCTCCAAGCGTCGTTACGCTGGCATTGGCGACATCATCAAGGTGAGCATCAAAGATGCTGCGCCGCGTGGTCGTGTCAAAAAGGGCGACGTTTATAACGCGGTTGTGGTTCGTACTGCCAAGGGGGTTCGTCGTCCGGACGGTTCCCTGGTCAAATTCGATGCCAATGCCGCAGTGTTGCTGAACAACAAGCTGGAGCCGATCGGTACCCGTATTTTCGGGCCGGTGACTCGTGAGTTGCGTACCGAGCGATTCATGAAGATCGTTTCTCTGGCACCTGAAGTGCTGTAAGGAGTGATGATGCGCAAAATTCGCAAAGGTGACGAAATCATCGTCCTGACCGGTAAAGACAAGGGTAAACGCGGCACTGTTCTGCGTGTGCTCGCAGATGGCAATGTTGTCGTTGAGGGTGTGAATCTGGTCAAAAAGCACCAGAAGCCAAATCCGGTTCGCGGCGTTGCAGGTGGTATTGTCGAAATCGCCAAGGCGATCGATGTATCGAATGTAGGCCTCTTGAATCCGGCGACGCAGAAAGCGGATCGCGTTGGCTTCAAGGTTCTGGAAGACGGTCGCAAAGTTCGCTTTTTCAAGTCGAATGGCGAACTGGTAGACGCCTAAGGGGTAATCATGGCTCGTTTGCGTGAGATGTATGTAAGTGATGTGGTTCCGCAGCTGCAGAAGCAGTTCGGCTACAAGTCGGTGATGGAAGTGCCGCGTATCGAGAAAATTACCCTGAACATGGGTGTTGGCGAGGCGGTTGCGGACAAGAAGGTAATGGAGTTTGCTGTTGGCGATATGCAGAAGATCGCCGGTCAGAAGGCTGTGGTTACCAAGTCGAAGAAGTCGATCGCCGGCTTCAAGATTCGTGAAGATTATCCGGTTGGCTGTAAGGTAACTCTGCGCCGTGAGCGCATGTATGAGTTCCTGGATCGCCTGATCAGTGTTGCCATTCCGCGTATTCGCGACTTCCGCGGTATTTCCGCCAAGTCGTTTGATGGTCGTGGCAACTACAATATGGGCGTTCGTGAACAGATCATCTTCCCGGAGATCGAGTACGACAAGATCGATGCGCTGCGTGGTATGAATATCACCATCACCACGACCGCAAAAACGGACGAAGAAGCTCGCGCGCTTCTTGCTGCGTTTAAATTCCCTTTCAAGAATTGAGGGTGGTATGGCCAAGCTTTGTATGATTAATCGTGAGGAAAAGCGTCGCAAGACTGTCGCGAAATTCGCTGACAAACGCGCGAAGCTGAACGCGATCATTAATGACAGCAAACTGTCGGATGAAGAGCGCTTTGCTGCTCGCCTGCAACTCCAGCGTCTGCCTCGTGATGCCAGTCCGGTACGTCAGCGTAATCGCTGTGCGCTGACCGGTCGCGCACGCGGCACTTTCCGCAAGTTCGGTCTGGGTCGTTCCAAAGTACGTGAAATTGCGATGCGCGGTGAAATTCCGGGCGTCGTCAAGGCAAGTTGGTAATAGGGGAATAGAACAATGAGTATGCATGATCCTATCGCCGATATGCTGACCCGTATCCGTAACGCTCAGCGTGCCGAAAAGGCTTCGGTGGCAATGCCGTCGTCGAAGCTGAAGGCATCGATTGCTGCTGTGCTGAAGGATGAAGGTTATATCGATGAATTCAAGGTTGTTGGCGAAGACGCCAAGAAGACTCTTGAAATCAGCCTGAAATATTACGGTGGTCGTCCGGTTATCGAGCGCATCGAGCGCGTTAGCCGCCCCGGGCTGCGTATCTACAAAGGCGTGGAAGATATTCCGCAGGTGATGAACGGCCTGGGCGTGGCTATCGTGTCCACTTCCAAAGGCGTTATGACTGATCGCAAAGCGCGTGCTGCCGGTGTTGGCGGTGAGTTGCTGTGCGTGGTCGCGTAATCGGGAGGTTTTAGATGTCTCGTGTAGCTAAAAATCCTGTTGCGCTGCCTGCAGGTGTTGAGGCCAAAATCGCTGACGGCCAGATTACCGTAAAAGGTCCGCTGGGTTCGTTGGCTCGCCCGCTGAGCAAGGATGTTTCGATCACTATCGATGGTGGCGCGATCCAGTGTGCTGCTGCGAGTGAAGAAAAGCAGGCTCGGGCAATGTCCGGCACCCTGCGTGCTCTGTTGGCAAATATGGTCAAGGGTGTTTCCCAAGGTTTCGAGCGCAAGCTGAATCTGGTTGGCGTGGGTTACCGCGCGCAGGCTCAGGGCGATGCACTGAACCTGACTTTGGGTTTTTCCCATCCGGTGGTTCACAAGATGCCTGCTGGTGTCAAGGTTGAAACTCCGTCGCAGACCGAAATCCTGTTGAAGGGTGTCGACAAGCAGCAGATCGGTCAGGTCGCAGCTGAAATTCGCGCTTATCGTCCGCCGGAGCCGTACAAAGGCAAGGGTGTGCGTTACGCGGACGAAGTTGTGGTTCTGAAAGAGACCAAGAAGAAATAACTGAGGCTTTACCATGGATAAAAAGGAAACTCGCCTGCGTAGGGCACGCAAAACCCGTGCACGCATTGCGGCGCTTGACATGGTGCGGTTGACTATTCATCGCACAAACCAGCACATCTATGCGCAAGTGATCGACGCGACCGGCGGTCGTGTTCTGGCAAGCGCATCGACACTGGAAGCCGAGCTGCGTAATGACGTCAAAAACGGTGGTAACACCGCTGCCGCGGCCCTAGTTGGCAAACGTATTGCTGAAAAAGCAAAAGCCGCCGGAGTTGAGCAAGTTGCATTCGATCGCTCCGGGTTCAAATACCATGGCCGTGTGAAAGCACTGGCTGACGCGGCCCGTGAAAACGGCCTGGTATTCTAATCGAGGTTCAAAATGGCAAAGAACGAACTGGAAGAACGTACAGACGGCCTTCGCGAAAAGATGGTATCCGTTAATCGGGTAACCAAAGTCGTAAAAGGTGGCCGTATCATGGGCTTCGCCGCGCTGACCGTTGTAGGTGACGGAAACGGCGGTATCGGTATGGGCAAGGGCAAATCGAAAGAGGTGCCGGTAGCCGTACAAAAGGCAATGGATGAAGCACGTCGCAAGCTGGCCAAGGTTGCGTTGAAAAACGGCACGCTGCAACACGCAGTTGTTGGCAAACACGGCGCTACTACCGTATTCATGCAGCCCGCTCCGGAAGGTACCGGTATCATCGCCGGCGGCCCGATGCGTGCGGTATTTGAAGTAATGGGTGTGCATAACATTACTGCAAAATGCCATGGCTCGACCAACCCGTACAACTTGGTGCGTGCGACCATCAATGGTTTGTTGAATATGCGCACTCCGGAACAGATTGCTGCCAAGCGTGGCAAGACTGTTGCCGAGATCCTGGGCGAGGTGGCAAATGGCTAATGGCAAAATCAAAGTGACCCTGGTGAAAAGCCTGATCGGTCGTCTTGAGGCGCACAAGGCCTGTGCTCGTGGCTTGGGTCTGCGCCGCATGAACCACACCGTTGAAGTGCTGGACACCCCGGAAAACCGTGGCATGATCAACAAGATCAGCTACCTGTTGAAGTGCGAGGGCTAAATGCAACTGAACACCATTAAACCCGCAGAGGGTGCTAAACACGCCAAGCGTCGTGTTGGTCGTGGTATCGGCAGTGGCTTGGGTAAAACCGCTGGCCGTGGTCACAAAGGCCAGAAGTCGCGTTCGGGTGGCTTCCACAAGGTTGGTTTCGAAGGCGGCCAGATGCCGCTGCAGCGCCGCCTGCCGAAGCGTGGCTTCGTTTCGCTGGCCAAGGGTCAAAGCCAGGAAGTTCGTACTTCCGAGTTGAATGGCCTGCCGGTTGACGAGATCGATGCATTGGCACTGTTGCAGGCTGGTTTGATCAATCAGCATGCACGTAGCGTGAAAGTTGTGCTGTCGGGCAACGTTGAGCGTCCGCTCAAGATTCGTGGTCTGCTGGTCACCAAGGGTGCCAAGGCAGCGATCGAAGCGGCTGGTGGTTCCATCACTGAATAAGGTTGAGTACTGTGGCGAACCCGCTATTAGGCTCGGCTGACAAGTTCGGCGATCTCAAGAAGCGCCTCTGGTTTTTACTAGGGGCGCTTATTGTATATCGTATCGGTGCGCATATTCCGGTGCCCGGTATTGATCCGTCTGAGCTGGCCAAGCTGTTTGAATCATCCAAAACCGGCTTGTTGGACATGTTCAACATGTTCTCCGGCGGTGCGTTGTCGCGTTTCACCGTATTCGCGATTGGAATCATGCCGTACATCTCGGCATCGATTATCATCCAGCTCGGTTCAGAAATCTTTCCGAAGCTCAAGGAGCTGAAGAAGGAGGGAGAGCAGGGGCGGCGCAAAATTACTTCGTATACCCGTTATGGTACGGTGCTGCTGGCTACTTTCCAGAGCTTTGGTATAGCGGTGATGCTGTTCCGCCAGCCGGGTTTGGTGGTAACTGGTCAGGTAGAGTTTTATTTGACCACAGTGGTTACCTTGGTAACCGGTACCATGTTCCTGATGTGGCTGGGCGAGCAGATTACCGAGCGCGGTATCGGCAATGGTATTTCGCTGATCATTTGTGCCGGTATTGCTGCAGGAGTACCGGCCGCGATCGGCAAGACCCTTTCGCTGGCGAATCAGGGCTCGTTGTCGGTTCTGTTCGTGCTGGCGTTGTTTATCGGTGTCATGCTGGTAACGGCATTGGTGGTGTTCTTCGAGCGTGGTCAGCGCAAGATTCTGGTCAATTATGCCAAGCGCCAAGTGGGCAATCGGGTAATGCAGGGCCAAAGCACGCATTTGCCGTTGAAAATCAATATTGCCGGTGTGATTCCGCCGATTTTTGCCTCGAGCATTATTTTGTTCCCGGCAACGATCGCTGGCTGGTTTGGCAATAACGAGCATCTTCATTTTCTGAAGGACTTCGGCGATATGCTGCATCCGGGGCAACCGGTATATGTACTGTTGTATGCTGCAGCAATCATTTTCTTCTGTTTCTTCTATACGGCCTTGGTATTCAGCCCGAAAGAAACGGCAGAAAATCTGAAGAAAAGCGGTGCTTTTGTTCCCGGTATTCGTCCGGGTGAACAGACTTCGCGTTACATCGAGAAGATCATCACTCGTTTGACGTTGATCGGTGCGCTTTACATTACTTTGGTATGTCTGCTGCCGGAGTTTCTGATCGTCAAGTGGAATGTACCGTTCTATTTCGGTGGTACGTCGCTGCTGATTATTGTGGTTGTCACCATGGATTTCATGGCGCAGGTTCAATCCTACATAATGTCGCAACAGTATGAGAGCTTGTTGAAGAAATCCAACTTCAAAGGTGGCCTCAAGGCTCGTTGAGACGATCGGTCGAGATATGTCGAAGGAAGATACGATCCAGATGCAGGGTGAAATTCTCGAAACCCTGCCTAACGCAACATTTCGTGTCAAGCTGGAAAATGGCCATGTAGTTCTGGGGCACATTTCCGGCAAGATGCGGATGCACTACATCCGAATCCTGCCTGGGGATAAAGTAACCGTCGAATTGACGCCTTACGATTTATCTCGTGCGCGCATTGTTTTCCGCGCCAAGTAAGGTAGGCTAGGGGTGTTGACCAGTAAGTAGAAAGGAAAAGGCATGAAAGTTCAGCCGTCGGTAAAACGGATTTGCCGCAAGTGCAAGATGATCCGTCGTAATGGCGTGTTGCGCGTGATTTGTGATGATCCGCGCCACAAGCAACGCCAGGGGTAAGCGTTGACTCCATAAGGAGTCGATGATAGTATTCGCAACTTTTTGAAATGGGGAAGTCATATGGCCCGTATTGCTGGGGTTAATATTGCCAACCATCAACATGCGGAAATCGCTTTGACCGCGATTTATGGTGTTGGCCGTACCCGCGCACAGTTGATCTGTGATGCTGCGGGTATCGCGCGCACTACCAAAATCAAGGAATTGAGCGACGCTGAGATGGACAAGCTGCGTGACGAAGTGGGCAAATTCACCGTTGAGGGTGACCTGCGCCGCGAAGTTACCATGAATATCAAACGTCTGATGGATCTCGGTTGCTACCGTGGTCTCCGTCATCGCCGTGGTTTGCCGGTTCGTGGTCAGCGTACCCGTACCAATGCCCGTACCCGTAAAGGTCCGCGCAAGGCTATCGCAGGCAAGAAGTAATTAGTTAAGGATTGAATTAATGGCTAAAGCATCTACTGCCCGTGTGCGTAAGAAAGTTAAAAAGAGCGTATCGGAAGGCATCGTCCACGTTCACGCTTCTTTTAACAATACGATCGTTACCATCACGGACCGTCAAGGCAATGCCCTGTCCTGGGCAACCTCCGGCGGTGCTGGTTTTAAAGGTTCTCGTAAATCCACTCCGTTCGCCGCGCAGGTTGCTGCCGAGGCGGCTGGCAAGGTCGCGCTGGAATTCGGCGTGAAAAACCTTGAAGTGAGAATCAAGGGACCAGGGCCTGGTCGTGAATCTGCTGTTCGCGCGTTGAATGCACTGGGTTTCAAGATCACCAGCATTTCTGACGTTACGCCGGTTCCGCACAATGGCTGCCGTCCGCCCAAAAAGCGTCGTATTTAAGTTTGGAGAAGAATTGTGGCGAGATATATCGGACCGAAATGTAAGCTGTCGCGTCGCGAAGGCACAGATCTGTTTTTGAAGAGCGCGCGTCGTGCGCTCGACACTAAGTGTAAGCTGGACTCCGCACCGGGCCAGCATGGTCAGAAGAGTGGCGCCCGCCTGTCTGACTATGGTGTGCAACTGCGTGAGAAACAGAAAATCCGTCGTATTTACGGCGTGCTGGAGCGTCAGTTCCGTGGCTACTTTGCTGAGGCAGAGCGCCGTAAGGGCTCGACCGGCGAGAATCTGCTGAAGCTGCTGGAATCCCGTCTGGATAACGTTGTTTATCGCATGGGCTTTGGCTCGACTCGTGCTGAAGCACGCCAGTTGGTAAGCCACAAGGCAATCTGTGTGAATGGCAATGCAGTAAACATTCCTTCCTATCAGGTTAAGGCTGGCGACGTTGTTTCGATTCGCGAGAAATCGAAGAAACAGGTTCGCATCCAGGAGGCTTTGGCACTGGCTGAACAAATCGGCATGCCGGGTTGGGTTCAGGTCGATTCGAAGAAAATGGAAGGGGTTTACAAATCCGTTCCGGAACGTTCGGATCTGGCTGGCGACATCAACGAACAACTGGTTGTCGAATTCTACTCGAAGTAAGCTCTAGCCAAGTAAGGAAGGGTTATGCAAAGCAGTGCTACCGAATTTTTGAAACCGCGCATCGTCGACGTACAAAACGTATCGCCTTATCAGGCACGCGTTGTGATGGAGCCGTTCGAACGCGGTTACGGTCATACGCTGGGCAATGCGTTGCGTCGAGTGTTGCTGTCGTCCATGCCGGGTTATGCACCCACCGAAGTAAAAATCGAAGGTGTGCTGCATGAGTACTCGGCGCTGGACGGTGTGCGTGAAGACGTCGTCGATATCTTGTTGAACCTCAAGGGTGTGGTTTTGAAACTGCACAATCGCCACGGCGCAGTGCTGACTCTCAACAAAGAGGGTGAGGGCATTGTTACCGCTGCCGATATCGAGCTTTCGCACGATGTCGAGATTCTCAACCCTGAACATGTGATTGCCAACCTGTCGACCGGTGGCAAGCTCAACATGGAAATCAAGGTTGAGCAGGGACGTGGTTACGTTCCGGCGACGGTGCGCGCCAAGGACGACGAAAATCGTTCTATCGGCAGCATTCTGCTGGATGCATCTTTCAGCCCGATCCGCAAAGTCAGCTTCGCGGTTGAAAGTGCCCGTGTGGAGCAACGTACCGATCTCGACAAGCTGGTTATCGACATCGAAACCAATGGCGTGATCGAGCCTGAAGAGGCTGTGCGTTTTGCTGCGCGTACCCTGGTTGATCAACTGTCGGTTTTTGCCGACCTCAAAGGTACTGCCGTTGAGGTGGAAGAGCCGCGCGCGCCGCAGATCGACCCGATCTTGCTGCGCCCGGTTGATGATCTGGAGCTGACCGTTCGTTCCGCCAACTGTCTGAAAGCGGAAAACATTTACTACATTGGCGACCTGATCCAGCGTACCGAAACGGAACTTTTGAAGACCCCGAATCTTGGACGCAAATCGCTCAACGAGATCAAGGAAGTATTGGCTTCCAAGGGTCTTACGCTGGGCATGAAGCTGGAAAACTGGCCGCCTGTCGGTTTGGAAAAACCGTAAGGAAAGGAACTGACCATGCGTCACCGTTTGAGTAATCGTAAGCTCAACCGTACATCTAGCCATCGTCTCGCCATGCTGCGTAACTTGGCTAATGCGCTGTTGAAAGAAGAAGTAATCAAGACCACTTTGCCGAAGGCAAAAGAGCTGCGCCGCGTAGCAGAGCCGCTGATCACCTTGGGTAAGAAGCCTAGCTTGGCAAACCGCCGTCTGGCTTTTGACCGTACTCGTGATCGCGACATCGTTGTTAAGCTGTTCGACGTACTGGGCCCGCGTTATGCAGCCCGTAACGGTGGCTATCTGCGTATTCTGAAGTGCGGTTTCCGTCAGGGTGACAACGCGCCGATGGCGTACGTTGAGCTGCTGGATCGTCCGGAAGTTGGCGAAGTTATTACCGCCGAGTAATTCGCGGTCATAACATGGTTGTAAAAAAGCCCTCGCTTGCGAGGGCTTTTTGTTTTGTCAAGGTACAGCGGGCCTGGGTGAACGTGGCCGCGCGTTTTTTGCTGCATGGCTCATGTAGCGTAAGCGTCTGTAAGCGTCTCGCCAACCCACACTCCCCATACCCGGGGTTTTCAGGTAAG
>CALMFQ010000500.1 GCA_937863215.1 uncultured Pseudomonadota bacterium | reverse complement strand
AACGGCTGCAACGGTAACAACTCCGGTACGCTATTGCGGCCGCATTGCTCGCAGCTGGCGATCAATACGCCGCGCCAGTGCTCCATGCGCTTGTCGGCGCGTTCGCCGGCCAGCTTGACCACACTGCGCTCGCTGAACACCGGCTGGATCGCGCCGATGCCCAATTCCACCGCCTTCTGCAGCGTGTAATCCATGCGGTCGCCGCTCGACACCGCCTGCACCAGCGTCAGGCGCAGCGTCGATTCGCGCTCCAGCGGCAGGTGCGTGCCAAGCTGCACCTGCGCCGCCTTTTTCGCCAGCGCCGTCAGCGTTGCCGGATATTCGCCGCCACGACCGTCGAACAGCGTCAGCGCATCGCCTTCGCGCAGGCGCAATACCTGCACGTGGCGCAGCACGGATTCGGGCAAATCGAGCATGCTGCCCGCAGCAAGTGGCAAATCGACATAAAAACGCGGCATTTTGAGCGAGACCCGGCGCGAGAAATGATAAAATTTGCCCATTCTAGCGCATTCACGAGGCTCTCCATGGTCAGCACCCTGACCCCCGTTTGCGAATTCGGTCTACCCGCGCCGAATTTCGAACTGCCCGGCGTCGATGGCAAACGCTACCGGCGCTCCGATGTCTGCGGCCCCAACGGGCTGCTGGTGATGTTCATCTGCAATCACTGCCCCTACGTCAATGCAATCCTGCCGCGGCTGGTGGACGATGCGCGCACACTGATGACCGAACACGGCGTCGGCGTAGTGGCGATCATGGCCAACGACCCGGCCGACTACCCGGAAGACAGCTTCGATAACATGGTCGAAGTGGCGCGCCAGCACGATTTTCCGTTTCCCTACCTGCTCGACGCCAGCCAGGAAGTCGCCAAGGCTTACGGCGCGGTGTGCACGCCGGATTTCTTCGGCTACAACGAGCGGCTGGAATTGCAATATCGCGGCCGTTTCGACAGCACCGGCCGGCAATTGCCGCCGCCCGCGGACAATCGCCACGAACTGCTGGCGGCAATGCAGCACGTTGCCACTACCGGCAGCGGCCCGGCGGAACAGACGCCGAGCATCGGCTGCTCGATAAAGTGGCAAGCCGATGCCTGAGCTGAACCTCGACATACTCGACGCCACCATCGACGTGGTGCGCCGCGTTGCCCAGAGCGAAGTGATGCCGCGCTTCCTCAAGGTGGCCTACGCGCGCAAGCACGACGGCACCGTGGTTACCGAAGCCGATATCGCATCGCAGGCAGCGCTGGCGCGCGAGCTGCGCCAGGTGGTGGATGTACCGCTGCTGGGCGAGGAAATGAGCGACGCCGAGCAGGAAGCCGAATGGCAACAGGGCATGGCGGGAATGTGGTGCGTCGATCCGATCGACGGTACCACCAATTTCGTCCACGGCGTGCCGCACTTTGCCGTGTCGGTGGCATTCATGCGCAATGGCCGGCCGGAAATGGGTGTGATCTACAACCCGGCAATGGACGAAATGTATTACGCGCTCAAGGGGCACGGCGCGTTTCTCAATGGCGAGCGCCTGCCGCTGAAGAATTTTGCCCCGCCGATGCACAACGCGGTAGCCGGCATCGAGCTGAAATATCTGCCGGGCAAATTGCCGAGCCGGCTGATGGCGGTTGCCCCCTACAGCAGCCAGCGCAACATCGGCTCGTCAACGCTTGACTGGTGCTGGCTGGCTGCAGGACGTTTCGATCTGATCCTGCATGGCGGGCAACGCCTGTGGGACTACGCAGCCGGCTGCCTGATCCTGACCGAAGCCGGCGGCAGGATTGGCAGCATCCATCACCGCGATTTCTGGGACGACCAGCTGTGGCACCGCTCGGCAGTGGCGGCGCTGAACCCGGAGCTGTTCGAGCAGTGGTATCAGTGGGTACAGGTAAACAAGTAGACAGCATGATTTCGGCCACCTTCATTTTCGACCCCCGCCAGTTCGACGACGAATTTCACGCTCTGGATGCGCAGATCGCCGCTGCCGCCAGGCAGACCGACGGTTATCTCGGCGAAGAAGCGTGGCAAGACCCGAAAACCGGCCGCATCGCCAATGTCTATTACTGGCAATCGGAAACCGGCCTGCGCCAGTTGATGAACCACCCGCAGCATCTGGCGGCCAAACAACGCTACCAGCAATGGCTGAGCGGCTATCAGGTGATCGTCTCGCAAGTGTTGCGCAGCTATGGCGACGGCGGCTTCGCCCACCCCGCCCAGCCGCTGGCGACACAGAGCTGAGCCATGCAGGCGGCGGCGAAAAACCTGTATGCGATTCTCGGCGTGGCGCCCGATGCCACGCCGGAGCAGCTGCACGAGGCCTACCAGACCGCAGTGCGGCTGAACCGCGACGGCCCCGAGGGTAGCGAAAAAAACGCCCGGCTGGAGCTGATTGCCGACGCCTACACGCTGCTGTCCAACCCGGTGCGGCGGCAGATTTACGATGCCAGTCTGGCCAGCGGCGAATCGCGGCTGATCGACCGCAAGCTGCAGCCCGAGCCGCATCCGCAAGCGCAGCAAAGCGGCGCCGGGATCGGGCTCGACAACGACGACGGACTACTGTCGCAACTCGATGCCGAGCGCATCAAGCTGTGGCGCAAGATACTTACCTTCGGCCTGGTGCTGGCCCTGCCGCTGCTGTATTTCTATCGCCAGTCACAGGTAATCCAGCTGCAGACCGAGTTCATCCGCGGGCTGGAACAACCGTCCGGGCCACAGCCGTACGTTGCCGGCAAGAATCGGGGCGCGGATTTCCGCGCCTTCAACGATGCCAAGATCCGCCTGGTGGAAATCGAGGAAAAATTGCAGGAACTTGGCCCGGCCGGCGCCGATCGCAGCGTGGCGGACAATCAGGAAATCAACGCCTTGAATGACGAAAAGAAGCGGCTGCAGGATATCGTGCGCGCCGTTGCGGAGAAATATGGTCGCCCCTGACAATGCACTCAGCAGCGCACCGGATCAGCCCACCGCGTGGCGCGAGCGGCATCTGCGCAACCTGCTCGACAGCCACCGGCGCCTGCTCGGCCGGCCGCTGCTGACGGTCGATCCCGCCCTGCCGCTGGCGCCGCAGCTGTGGCAGGCACCGCTGGTGATCGTTGCGCACGGCACCGAGGCCGATCCGGTCCTGAATTACGCCAACCGGCTGGCGCTGCAGTTGTGGCGCATGCCGTGGCAGCAATTCGTGCAGACGCCATCGCGTCAGACCGCCGAAGCCGGCCTGCAGCAGGCACGTGCCGCACTGATGCGCCAGGTCAGCGCCAACGGCTGCTACAGCGGCTACAGTGGCGTGCGCATTGCCGCCGACGGCCAGCGTTTCCGCATGCTGGATGCGACGATATGGAACCTCTACGACACTGCCGGCGTCTATTGCGGTCAGGCCGCCAGCTTTGCCGGCTGGCAAGAATTGGCAGCCGGCGATGCTTGAAAATCCACGATCAACCCCCACTCTGCAATAGCATATCCGCCTGTTGCCGGCTTTGGCCGGCGCTGGCATGAACACCTTTCCGGACTTGCCCCACATGCACAGATTTGTCCCCGGCCAACGCTGGATCAGTGATACCGAAACCGAACTTGGCCTGGGCCAGGTCGCCGAAGTCGATTTCCGCCTGGTGAAAATCGAGTTTCCCGCCAGCAAGGAAACCCGCGTTTACGCCAAAAACAATGCACCGCTGACGCGGGTGATATTCCACCCCGGCGATGCAGCCGGCACCCGCCACGGCTGGAAGCTGCAGGTTACCGATGTGAAAGAGGCCGGCGGTCTGCTGACCTACATCGGCAAGCACGATGGCAAGCAGGTAGCGCTGCCGGAAACCGATCTCGATCACCACCTGCAGTTCAACCAGCCACAGCAACGCCTGTTTGCCGGCCAGATCGACAGCGACGACTGGCTGCATCTGCGCGTCGAAGCGCTGCAGCATCTGCAGAAACTTGAGCAATCGCCACTGACCGGCCTGATCGGCGCCCGTACCAGCCTGATCCCGCACCAGCTGTACATCGCCCGCGAAGTCGCCAACCGCGCCGCGCCGCGTGTGTTGCTGGCGGACGAAGTCGGCCTGGGTAAAACCATCGAAGCCGGGCTGATCCTGCAACAGCAATTGCTGACCGAGCGCGCCAGCCGGGTGCTGATCACCGTGCCGGATTCGCTGCAACACCAGTGGCTGGTGGAAATGCTGCGCCGCTTCAACCTCAAATTCTCGCTGTTCGACGAAGAACGCTGCGTCGAATTCGACGAAACCGGCGAGAATCCGTTCGACAGCGAAAACCTGATCCTGGTGTCGATCGATCTGCTGGCGAAAAAGCCCAAGCGGCTGCAGCAGGCGCTGGAAGTGCAATGGGACATGCTGATCGTCGACGAGGCGCACCACCTGATCTGGGAGGAGCACCGCGTCAGCAAGGAATACGCGGCCATCGAACAACTGGCGCGCAAGACCCCATCGGTGCTGCTGTTGACCGCGACGCCGGAACAGCTCGGTCAGCAAAGCCACTTTGCCCGCCTGCGCCTGCTCGATCCGGATCGCTTTTACGACTATTCCGACTTTCTCGAGGAAGAAGCCGATTTCGTACCGCTGGCCGAAGCGGCGCAAGTGCTGCTGGAACACGCGGTACTGCCGGAAGCCGGCATCGCCACGCTGGTCGGCTTTCTCGAAGACGACCAGTTGCCGCTGGTCAGCAAACTGGCCAATCCGGCAACACCGGACGACGAGCGCGAACAGACCCGCACCCTGCTGCTGAACAACCTGATCGACCGCCACGGCACCGGCCGGCTGCTATTCCGCAACACCCGTGCCACGGTCAAGGGCTTCCCGGAACGCCAGCTGCACACTTACCCGCTGTCGCTGCCGTACGACTACGCCGAAGCTTTTGCCTCGCTGGACAACGAGATCAACCCGCTGTTGTACCCGGAAATGCTGCGCGACGAAGACTGGCTGCAGTTCGACCCGCGCGTGCCGTGGCTGATCGAGCTGTTGAAATCGCTGCGCGGCGAAAAAGTACTGGTAATCTGCCACCGCGCGATGACCGCCATCGATCTGGAAGAAAAGCTGCGCCTGGCTGGCATCCGCACCGTGATTTTCCACGAGGGCATGAGCCTGACCAACCGCGACCGTGCCGCCGCCTATTTTGCCGACATGCACGATGGCGCACAGGCGCTGATCTGTTCGGAAATCGGTTCGGAAGGCCGCAACTTCCAGTTCGCCCACAATCTGGTGCTGTTCGACATTCCGCTGTCGCCGGATCTGCTGGAACAGCGCATCGGCCGTCTCGACCGTATCGGCCAGACCGAAACCATCCACCTGCACGTGCCGTATTTCGAAGACACCGCACAGCATGTGCTGTTGCGCTGGGTGCACGAAGGCATCGACGCACTGGAGCACACCTGCCCGGCCGGCCACACGCTGTACGAAGTGGTCGAGGAACGGCTGCAGACGGTGCTGTTCGAGTCATCCAACAAGCAAGCCATCGACGAGCTGATCAAGCTGTCGCAGAAACTCAACCGGCACCTGACCGAAGAGCTGGAACAGGGCCGTGACCGGCTGCTGGAGCTGAATTCCTGCCGCCAGCCGCACGCCGACCGGTTGCGCGAGCAGATTGCCGACGAAGAGCGCGGCAAAACGCTGTTCCAGTTCATGGAAAAAGTTTTCGGCGCCATCGGTGTCGATTTCGAGGAACACGCGCACCAGGTCTACCGGCTGCTGCCGGGCGAAAACATGCTGATCCCGCACCTGCCGGAGCTGGACGACGAAGGCACGCTGGTGACTTTCGACCGCACCACCGCACTCGGCCGCGAAGAACTGCAGTTCCTCACCTGGGAACACCCGATGGTGCGTGCCGCGCTCGACTGGCTGCGCGAAAGCCAGTACGGCAATTCGGCAGTCACGGTAATCGACACGCAAAAGGTCAAACCTGGCACCGTGCTGCTGGAAACCGTATTCACCATCCAGTGCGCGGCGCCGAAACGCCTGCGTGCCGGCCGCTTCCTGCCGCCGCTGACACTACGCCAGATCGTCGATGCCAGCGGCCGCGTGCTCAACATCAACCCGCGCCTGCCGGGCATCGAGCACGTGCCGGTGGAAGCCGATCTGGCCAACCAGATCGTGCGCATGAAGCAGGCGGATATCCAGCGCATGCTGACCGCATCGGAACAGCTGGCCGATATCGAACTGCCGAAATACTGCCAGCAGGCAGCAACGGCAATGGCGGCCGAGCTGGACGCGGAAATCCGTCGCATGGAAGGTCTGCGGGCGGTAAACCCGAGTGTGCCGCAGTATGAAATCGATTATCTGCGCGAGCAGAAGCAACAGCTGGCCAACGCGATCCAGGCGGCGCAATTGCGCCTGGAAGCGGTGCGCGTGATACTCGCCAGCTGATAGCGTGTCTGCGGCGGTGTTGCAGCCGACAACTGCAGCATCGCCGTATTCTTGTTTTCTGGATAACGCATCCTTTTGACGCCGCGCCTGCGCGGCCCAACAATCCCTGTTTTGAGCCCGACGATCCAATCATGAAAGCCGTACAAAAAGCCCTGTATTCGTTCGCCTGTGTTGCAGCCCTGGCCCAGGTGGCCAACGCGACAAGCATGACCCCGCCGCCGCCCGATGTTGCGGCACGTTCGTATTTCCTCAAGGATTTCTACAGCAATCAGACACTGGCCTCCAAGGCCGCCGACGATCGCGTCGAACCGGCGTCGCTGACCAAACTGATGACCGCCTACCTGACCTTCAAGGCGATCAAGCAAGGTACGATCAAGATCGATCAGGTGATTCCGGTATCGGAAAAAGCCTGGCGTGCCGAAGGCTCGCGCATGTTCATCGACCTGAAAACCCCGGTGACGGTCAACGAGCTGATCCAGGGCATGATCATCCAGTCCGGCAACGATGCCTGTATCGCGCTGGCAGAGGCGATTGCCGGCAGCGAAGACGTGTTCGCGCAAATGATGAATCGCGAAGCGCAACGGCTGGGCATGAAGGGCACCCACTTCATGAATTCGACCGGCCTGCCGCATCCGCAGCACTACACCACTGCCGCCGACCTGGCGACACTGGCGGCGGCGATCGTGCGCGATTATCCGGAATATTTCCCGATCTATTCGAAAAAGGAATACACCTACAACAAGATCACCCAGCCGAACCGCAACGGCCTGCTGTGGAAAGATCCCAACGTCGATGGCATGAAAACCGGCCACACTGAAAGTGCCGGCTATTGCCTGGTGGCAACTTCCAGGCGCGAAGGCCGCCGTGTGATGTCGGTGGTACTGGGTACTTCGTCCGCCAACGTGCGCGAATCGGAAAGCGCCAAGCTGCTCAATTACGGCCTGCAGTTCTTCGACACGCCCAAGGTCTACAGCCGCAACCAGTCGCTGCAGACACTGAAAGTCTGGAAAGGTCAGGCCGAAGACGTGAAAATCGGCTTCAACCGTGACCTGTACCTGTCGGTGCCGAAAGGCCAGGCCGGCAACATCAAGGCAACCCTGACCACCCAGCAGCCGCTGATCGCACCGGTATCGGCCGGCCAGGCCGTGGGCAAGGTCAAGCTGGAACTGAACGGCCAGCCGCTGGGCGAATATCCGGTGGTGGCGCTGGCAACGGTGCAGCAGGCCGGCTTCTTCGGCCGCAGCTGGGACAGCGTGCGTCTGATGTTCAAGTAACAGCCCGGCGCAGCGGGCGGATCAAGGCGCTATGATGAAGCATTACGCCCCTCCAGCAGGAAAGCGAAGTCATGCCAGAATCAGCCCTGATCCTGATCCGCGTAGCCACACCCGGTGATGCGCCGGCGCTGTTGGCGCTGTGCCGGCAGCTCGGTTTCGAGCTGAGCGCAGCGCAATTGCAGCAAAACCTGCGGCAGATCCTTGAGCACCCGGACAAAACGGTGCTGGTTGGCGTTGGCGAGGACATCAAGCCGCTGGCGTGGGTTGCACTGGAATTGCGTGCGTTGCTGGAAATGCCGCCGATGGTGGAAATCACCGGTTTCGTCGTCGATGAAGCCGTGCGCGGCCATCGCGTCGGCAACCTGCTGCTGGCGGCGGCCGAAGGCTGGGCCAAGGCGCGCGGCGTGCATGCGCTGTTCCTGCGTTCCAATACCATCCGCCACGAGGCGCATCATTTCTATCTGCGGCAGGGCTATTGCGTGACCAAGACCCAGCATGTGCTGGTCAAACAGCTTCCGGAGCAAGCATGATCTATCTCAACGGCCAGTGGCAGCCGCTGGCCCAGGCCAGCGTGTCGGTACTGGATCGCGGCTTCCTGTTCGCCGATGGCGTGTACGAAGTGGTTCCGGTGTATTCCCGGCACCCGTTCCGCCTCGATGAGCACCTGCGCCGGCTGCAGGCCAGCCTCGACAGCATCCGGCTGGCCAATCCGCTGAGCCAGGCACAATGGCGCGAATTGATCCTGCAGGCGATCGCGCAGCAGGATTTCGCCGACCAGCAGGTGTATGTGCAGGTTACCCGCGGCTGCGGACCGAACCGCGACTTTCCGTTTCCCGATCCGGTGCAGCCGAGCACATTGATCTACCCGATGCCGCTGATCACCGCCAGCGCCGAACTCAAGGCACAGGGCGTCAGCGCCATCAGCCGCGAGGATTATCGCTGGCTGCGCTGCGACATCAAATCGCTGGCGCTGCTGGCCAATGTGCTGCTGCGCAACGAAGCATTGGCGCAGGGTTGCGCCGAGACGGTGTTGCTGCGCGACGGCTGGCTCACCGAAGGCGCTGCAAGCAATATCTTCGCGGTCAAGAACGGCGTGCTGCTGTGCCCGCCCAAGTCGCAGCTGATGCTGTCCGGCATAACCTACGACGTAGTCTTGGAATTGGCGGCAGCCAACCATATCTGTTGTGAAGTAAGACCGATCGGCGACAGCGAGCTGCGCGCGGCGGACGAAATCTGGATGACTTCCAGCACGCGCGAAATCCTGCCGATCACCCGGCTCGACGGCCAGCCGGTCGGTAGTGGCAAGCCCGGAGCGCTGGCGCCGCAGATGGATGCCTGGTATCAGGCGTTCAAACACAATGTATTGCGTCAGGGAGGCGCTTCATGACCCAGCAACAGGAAACCCTGATTGAATTTCCGTGTCGCTTTCCGATCAAGGTGATGGGAGCGCGCAGCGAAGATTTCGGCCAAGTGGTGCTCGATATCGCCATCAAGCATGCGCCGGATGTCACCGCGGCCGATCTGGATATGCGGGTTAGCAAGAATGGCAATTACCTCTCGGTTACCGTTACCATCAATGCCACGTCGAAACCGCAACTCGACAATCTGTACATGGAACTGACCGGCCACCCGCTGGTGAAAATCGTTTTGTAACCGCCCTCTTCCGCTACGGAGCGATGGCGACAGGAGCGCAAGTGATCGAGCAAGCCATCGAAGTCGCCGCCAGCGGCAGCCCGAATCTGCTGGTACGGCGTCTGGGGCTGGTTGACTACCAGCCGACGTTCGCCGCGATGCAGGAATTCACCGCACAACGCAACGCCGACACCGCAGACGAACTATGGCTGCTGCAACACCCGCCGGTATTCACCCAGGGCCTGGCCGGCAAGCCGGAACACATCCTGCAGCTGACGCCGATCCCGATTGTGCAGACCGACCGTGGCGGGCAAGTCACCTATCACGGCCCCGGCCAGCTGGTGGTGTATCTGCTGCTGCAACTGGACCGTTATGGCACCTCGATCCGTGCACTGGTGCGCGCCATCGAGCAAGCGGTGATCGACCTGCTGGCGGAATACGGCATCAACGCCTACGGCAAGGTTGATGCGCCCGGCGTTTACGTCGATGAAGCCAAGGTCGCCTCGATCGGGCTGCGCGTCAAACACGGCTGCACTTATCATGGCGTCAGCCTCAACATCGACATGGACATGGCGCCATTCAACTGGATCAACCCCTGCGGCTATGCCAACATGCGCATGACCCAGCTTCGCGAGTTGGGCGTGAACGATCGCTTCGAAGACATCAGCGAACGCTTTCTCGCCCATCTGCACCACACTATTGCGGTAAAACCATGACTGACGAAAAAATCAAACTCAAAGGCGCCGACAAGACCGCGCGTATCCCGATCAAAATCGTACCGGCCACCGAACGCCTGCCGAAACCCGACTGGATTCGCGTCAAGAGCCCATCCGGCTCGCGCTTTTACGAGATCAAACAGATCCTGCGCGAGCAGAAGCTGCACACCGTCTGCGAAGAAGCCTCGTGCCCGAATATCGGTGAATGTTTCGGCAAAGGCACCGCCACCTTCATGATCATGGGCGACATCTGCACCCGTCGTTGCCCGTTCTGCGACGTCGGCCATGGCCGCCCCAACCCGCTGGATGCCGATGAGCCGCGCCATCTGGGCGAAACCATCGCCGCGCTCAAGCTCAAATACGTAGTGATCACCTCGGTAGATCGCGACGATCTGCGCGACGGCGGTGCGCAGCATTTTGTCGACTGCATCCAGGCCAGCCGCGAATTGTCGCCGGCAACCCAAATCGAGGTGCTGGTGCCGGACTTCCGTGGTCGCCTGGAAGTAGCGCTGCAAACCTTCGTCAACGGCCTGCCGGACGTAATGAACCACAATCTGGAAACCGTGCCACGCCTCTACAAAGCCGCCCGCCCCGGTGCCGATTACGCCCACTCGCTGCAGCTGCTGCGCGATTTCAAGCAACGCTTCCCGTGGGTACCGACCAAATCCGGCATCATGGTCGGCCTCGGCGAAACCGACGAGGAAATCCTGCAGACCATGCAGGACATGCGCGACCACAACATCGACATGATCACCATCGGCCAGTATCTGCAGCCATCCAACGGCCACTTGCCGGTGCAGCGCTATGTACACCCGGATACCTTCAAGATGTTCGAGAACAAGGCCTACGCAATGGGCTTCAAACACGCTGCGGTAGGTGCAATGGTGCGTAGCTCTTACCATGCCGATCAACAGGCACATGGCGCGGGCATCCACGGCTCGACCTGACGCAGAACCGGCAGGCCCTCGAATAAACCGGCTCAGGACAAACCTGCGCCGGTTTGTCTATCCGGCATCACGGCAACTCAAGCAGCACCAATTCAGCGGATCGGCAATTCTATAATCAGGCTTTGCACGCGCAGCTTGCGATATCGGGATGAAACTGACCGACAAAATTCCTGCATTGCCTAAATTGCTCATGCGTATTGTCGGCTATTGCATTGCCGCTGCCATTGCTTACGCACTGATTCACGGCTTCGCCATATTCCGGATCGCGCACCATACCGAAGAATGCTCGGCGGCCACCGGTCGTTCAACCGCCAATCAATCGCCACTCAAGCGGGCCAAATCGATGGCGGCCTGTATCGCACGACACAGCAGTTTCCCCGAAAACCTGTTTTTCGACTCTACGCTGCAAATGCTTGCCAGCCTGCCGAATGCCCCGTGCAAATACGTCGGTATCTGGACATCGACCCGGCCAGGCAGCGTATACAAGATCAGCATGGCCGACAGTGGTATGTTTACCGCCGAGTTTGTCACCGGCAAGGGGCCTGAGGAACCGGTATCCGGCTCCTGGGGCGCCTGGCGCGACAATCTGGTCTGGTTTTACGATCAGGGAACAGTCTGGCCGCCGGATGCCAACCCGATAGTCAATGACGAGCCGGATCGGTTCACACTGATCGAACGCAATGGCAGTCGCACGCAATTCACGCGTCTCGATTCGGTTGAATCAAGAATTTGCGGCACATCGGGGATTAAAATCGGCGCGGATTCCGGCAACGGCCAAATTGAGAGCCAGACCGACACCAGCGCACTATTGCCCAAGACAAGCTCTGCACCTGCCTTATCGCAATGGGCCGGCAAATATGTCATACCGGCACAACCAGGCGATGCGATGCTCATCGCCGTCTCAGCCAGCGGACAATTCACGGCCAGCTTTCCGTGCCTTCCTGCCAAAGGCGGCGCCAAAAGAACAGCCACCGAGACCGGCTATCTGGCTATTGCCGAAGAGTGGTATCAGGTCAATGCAGACGGAATCAACGCCGCCGACGCATGCAGGCTGCCAAGCCGGTTTTATCCACTGCAATGGGGCGGGCAACGCTATCTGCTGGCCGATACGCAGCTCACGGCACTGGTTAACCGCATCAACGCCGGCCAACCGGTGGAATCGGGCGCGATGCTGCAAGCTGCCGAAGGAAAAAACAGCCTCCTTGCCGTTTGGCCAGCCAGCCCATTGCCGCCGTTACCCAAGCCCTACAGTGACGGAATCGTGCCGCAGCCCTTGCAGGGCGAGCTCTCTGCAATCGGCACCATCGGTGCGGCGTCGCCGTATGCTTTGATGCAATCCAAAGCAGGCAACAGCGAATACCGGACCAAGGCGGCGCTCAATCTCGGTTCGCGCCAGGGGGTGTTCAACGGTATGCAGTTCTACGCGGCACAAGGACCGGATTCACTGCGAGTCGAGGTAGTCGACACCAGACTCGAGCAGGCTGATGTCAGGCTCAACTGGAAAGGGGAATGGAAGCCTCGGGCGGGGCTGGCGGTGTCGAGCCGGCCAGCCAGACCGTAGCCGGCGCAACACGCTCTAGCGGCACACGACTTTTTTGCTCGGACCTTTTTCCGCTTCAAAGAAAATGTAGTAAATGTCCTCGCCCCCCGCCTTGCCGCGATAAATTCCGGGTACGACATAGGAGGCCGGATTGCGCTGCGATTCGCGGAAAGTGACTCCCTGGCGCAAATCCAGCTGGAACGCCTGCGCTGCGGTCCTGACCTCTTCCTGTGAGGCTGCGCGCAAAGGGGATCCGGTTCCAGCCGGGCGATTGGAACGAAACAGCCACAGCGAGCCGGCATCCGCCGCAGTCTGATCGCCATCGGAATCATCGTCCGGCCACTGACGCTTTTGCGCCGCCGGGTCGGCTACCCGCCGGATTTCATACCAGCCCGACGGGGAGTCAGGCAAGACCGGCAAATAACACCCCGCCATCGAATTCGGCAATTCCAGTTTGCTGGTCACCCCGGCAGCATCAGCGCCACAGCGCGTCTGCTGATAGGTAATGCCGCCATCTCGCACACACTTGAAAAAATCGGCACTGGCGCACACCGGCAGCAGCGAGATCAGCAACACGAATTTTCTCATGGCAACTGTTGCTTCAAAGGATGAAGCCGGATTGCTCCGGCCTCTTGTAGAAAAATCAAGCGCGTCGGGCTACCCGGATCACACCTTGTGGTACACCTGCGCGCCGGTTTTGACGAACTCGACCGACTTCACTTCCATGCCCTTCTGCAGCGCTTCGTCTGCGCTGATGCCCTGCTTTTCGGCGAAGTCGCGCACGTCCTGGGTGATTTTCATCGAGCAGAAGTGCGGGCCGCACATCGAGCAGAAATGCGCCACTTTGGCGCCTTGCTGCGGCAGGGTGGCATCGTGGTATTCGCGTGCCCGATCCGGGTCGAGGCCGAGGTTGAACTGGTCTTCCCAGCGGAATTCGAAACGCGCCTTGGACAAGGCATTGTCGCGAATCTGCGCGCCCGGATGGCCCTTGGCCAGGTCGGCTGCGTGCGCGGCGATCTTGTAGGCCATGATGCCTTCTTTCACGTCGTCCTTGTTCGGCAGGCCGAGGTGTTCTTTCGGGGTGACATAACACAGCATCGCGGTGCCATACCAGCCAATCTGCGCCGCGCCAATGGCGCTGGTGATGTGGTCGTAGCCGGGGGCGATGTCGGTGGTCAAGGGGCCTAAGGTGTAGAACGGCGCTTCGTCGCACCATTCCAGTTGCAGGTCCATATTCTCCTTGATCAGCTGCATCGGCACGTGGCCGGGGCCTTCGATCATGGTCTGCACATCGTGCTTCCAGGCGATTTGCGTCAGTTCGCCCAGCGTTTTCAGCTCGCCCAGTTGTGCGTCGTCGTTGGCATCCCAGCCCGAACCAGGCCGTAGGCCATCGCCAAGCGAGAAGCTGACGTCGTAGGCCTTCATGATTTCGCAGATTTCCTCGAAATGGGTGTAGAGGAAGTTCTCCTTGTGGTGCGCCAGGCACCATTTGGCCATGATCGAACCACCGCGCGAGACGATGCCGGTCATGCGGTTGGCGGTCATCGGCACGTAGCGCAGCAACACGCCGGCGTGGATGGTGAAATAATCGACGCCCTGCTCTGCCTGCTCGATCAATGTGTCCTTGAAGATTTCCCAGGTCAGCTCTTCGGCCTTGCCGTCGACTTTTTCCAGTGCCTGATAAATCGGCACCGTGCCAATCGGCACCGGGCTGTTGCGCAGAATCCATTCGCGGGTTTCGTGGATGTTTTTACCAGTCGACAAATCCATGATGGTATCGGCACCCCAGCGGATACCCCAGGTCATTTTTTCCACTTCTTCCTGAATGCTGGAAGTGACCGCGCTGTTGCCGATGTTGCCATTGATTTTCACCAGGAAATTGCGGCCGATGATCATCGGCTCCGATTCCGGGTGGTTGATGTTGGCGGGGATGATGGCGCGGCCACGGGCCACTTCGTCGCGCACGAATGCCGGGGTGATTTCGCCCGGAATCGCCGCGCCGAAACTCTGGCCGGGGTGCTGACGTGTCAGCAGATTCACCATTTTTTCGCCCATCGGCCCGGTGGCGCGCAGGCTGTCGATGTATTGCTGGCGGCGCAGGTTTTCGCGGATGGCGATGTATTCCATCTCCGGCGTGATGATGCCCTGTTTGGCGTAGTGCATCTGCGTTACGTTTTTGCCGGCTGCGGCGCGGCGCGGCTTACGTGTCAGCTCAAAACGCAGCGGGTCGAGCGATTGGTCGCTTTCGCGCTGGCGGCCGTATTCCGACGACAAATGCGCCAGCAGCTCGGTGTCGTTGCGCTCTTCAATCCATTTGCCGCGCAGCGCGCTCAGGCCCTTGCGCACATCGATTTTGGCATTCGGGTCGGTATACGGGCCGGAAGTGTCGTAAACATAAATCGGCGGGTTGGTTTCGCCGCCGAATGCAGTCGGGGTGTCGCTTTGCGCAATTTCGCGCATCGGCACCTGGATATCCGCACGGCTGCCTTCGACATAAATCTTGCGCGAATTGGGAAAAGGCTGCACCGCTGCCTCATCGACATGGGCATTCTGGGCAATGAATTGGGGGGCGTTCATGGGGTGGTGTTCTCCAGTAGATATTGCAGGGAGAACGACCGCGAGCGGCGGTTGCGCTTCCCTACGCCGGGGTTAACCGGATCAGGTTCGAAGGGTATCTCTCACCGGCCAATCTTGATTCAGATCAGCAGGACCCCTAGCGGCTGACGGGCGGAAGCCCGGTAATGCTGTGAAGCTAAATGAAATATGGGATAATTGCAAGTTGCCGAAAAACCGCACTATATGCAGTGTTATTGGGAGTCAAAAGCATCATGAATCTGGAACAAGCGCGCTTCAACATGGTTGAACAACAAATCCGGCCATGGGATGTGCTGGACCTGGATATTCTGGACTTGCTGTCCAGGCTCAAGCGCGAGGATTTCGTGCCGGAAAGCGCTAAAGTGCTGGCATTTGTCGATATGGAAATCCCGCTCGGCAACGGCCAGAAAATGTGGCAGCCGAAAATGGAAGCGCGCGTGGTGCAGGATCTGACCATCAAGCCGACCGATACCATTCTGGAAATCGGCACTGGCTCCGGCTACCTGGCAGCGCTGCTGGCCAAGCGCGGGCGCCAGGTTTACAGCGTGGAAATCGATCCGGCATTGTCGGCGCAAGCGGCAAAACGTCTGCAGGCCGCCGGCATCGACAATGTATTGCCGGAAGTCGGCGATGCGGCGCAAGGCTGGCCGAACAAAGGCCCCTACGATGTAATTGTCCTGACCGGATCGGTGCCGGTGCTGCCGGAAGCAATCAAGCAGCAACTCACTATCGGCGGCCGCCTGTTCGCCATCATTGGCGATGCACCGGTAATGCGCGGCACGCTGATTACCCGCGTAGCGGCAAATACCTTCAGCAGCACCGTGCTGTTCGATACCGTGGTCGCGCCGCTGATCAATGCCGAACAGCCGCAACGTTTCAAATTCTGACCCGCATGCAACAGATTCCGGTGCAAATGCTCGACCAATGGCTGCGCGACCCGTCGCGCAGCCGGCCGGTATTGCTGGATGTGCGCGAAGATGTCGAATTCGGCATCTGCCATCTGCCGGGTTCGCAGCACATTCCGATGCAAGAGATCACTCAACGCACTAACGAGATCGACGACGAAGCCCCGACCGTGGTGATCTGCCATCATGGCCTGCGCAGCATGCAGGTGGCGCTCTATCTGGAACAGCTCGGCTTTACCGATCTGTACAATCTGCAAGGCGGAATCGACGCCTGGGCACGACAGATCGAGCCGTCAATGCCCCGTTACTGAAACAGGCTTTGCCGCTGCCAACGGCGTATCGCCTGGCTTGCCCGCTTGCACCTGATTACGGCCATTGTGCTTGGCCCGATACAGTGCGGCATCGGCGGCGGCCACCACATCGGCCGGCTTGTACGGCCCTTTCGGCGCAATCGTGCACAAGCCAAGGCTCGCCGTCAACGGAATGCTCCAGCCTTCATAGCTGACCTGCAGCGCGGCAATTTCCTGGCGTATTCCCTCCGCGATGTGCATCGCGCCGGCTTCGTCGGTCAGTGGCAGAATCACCACGAATTCCTCTCCGCCATAACGCGCGACGACGTCGCATGGCCGTTTCAGCGTACTCTGCACCGTTGACGCCACCGATTTCAGGCACAAATCGCCAGCCTGGTGGCCATAGGTATCGTTGATCTTCTTGAAGTGGTCCAGATCGATCAGCATCACCGTGAGGAAATAGCCGCCGCGCTGTGCCCGCTCCCATTCCTTGCGGATTTTCTGGTCGAAATACTTGCGATTGCGTACCCCGGTCAGGCCATCGGTAAAGTTCAGCGAACGTAATTTGGAATTGGCATCCGACAGCTTGCGCAGTGTATCGTCGAGTTCCGAGGTGCGCTGCAGTACACGCTGCTCCAGCTGATTCTTCGCTTCTTCCTGAATCCGCGTGTAGTCGCTCTGCAGGATTTTCATCCGGTGCGCCAATGCAAACGACAACAGAATCACCTCCATGGTCGAACCGATCTGCAAGCCGTATTCGGTGGCAAAATTCGCCGGCACAATGTTGAAGGTTTTCAGTGCATACATGACGATACCGAGCAGCAACGCGGTCCATGCCAGCAGGAAATAGCGCGCCTGGCGCAACTGGCCGCGCCACACCATCAAGCCACTGACGAACTCGTAAAATGCCGCTGCCAGCGCCGTTGCCGTGGCAATCTGGATCATCAGGCTGTAGGACAGAAACAGCGAGCCTACGGTAACGAACAGGAATATCGACCACAGTATCTTGCCCAGCAGGTCCAGATTCGGCGCCTGGGTTTTCAGCTGCAGGAACGACCGGGCAAAGGTTACGGCTCCGAGAAAGGCCACGCCGATGAAAAACGGCGTAGCGACATTGCCCCAGGCCGGATAATCGGGCCACAGGTATTGCAGGGCAAAGCCGTTCAGCGACAGCTGGAATAATGCATAGCCAACGATGTAGTGGGTGTAATAAAGATAATTCCTGTCGCGGATCACGCTGTAAATCAGCAAGTTGTAAATCAGCATCGCGAACATCACGCCGTAGTACAAACCCAACGCATACAGCTCGCGCTGATCGCGTTCGAAAAACTGCTGCGGCTTGGAAATATGCAGCGGCAGCTGCAACGAGCTGTCGGTTCTGACGCGTAAATAGACATCGATCTGATCGCCAGGCGCCAATTCGACATCGAATACCAGGCTGCGATGCTTGAATTCGCGTTGGGAAAACGGGATTCGATCGCCGTTCAGCAGATGGCGGATTTCTTCACCGCCACGCACGTAGTACGCATCGATCCGGTCGAGCACCGGGTAATGCGCATCCATGAACCATTCCTGCGCGTTCGCATGGGGATTGCGCAGCGTAACCTTGAACCAGTAAACCGATTGGGTAAAACCGAAATTCGGCACAGCGCGCTGACTGGCACGGAATTTTTGCTGCCAGTAGGGTGTGATCACGTCGCTCAACGCCAGCTTGCCGTTGACGTCTTCCAGATATTCAACTTGCGTGCCCAGATCGAAATGACCGACTTTCTGATCCAGAGCGGCAACGGCAGCAGCGGCCCTGCCGGGCAAGCCCAGCATCAGCAGCGCAAACAGCGGCAACAGGTGTCGCAGAAAACCGTGCGTAACGGCAATGGAACGGATATTCACCGTACAACCCATAAATCAGATTTGTTCAATATAGCAGTTGGGTTTCACTGCCGTCCGATTCACGGGAGGGTCGGCAACAGGGCGATGATTCTGTCAGTAGCGCCGCGATGCGCCTGACTGAACTCGATGCCGGCACGACTCATGGCCTGACACCGTTGCGGATCGCTCAGCAGGCTTGCCGCAAGTTGCATCAGCGCAGCGGCATCGTCAGCTTGCGCCGCTGCGCCGGCCTCCAGTGCCAGCCGGCTGGCTTCGGCAAAATTGAACATGTGCGGGCCGAAAAGCGCCGGAGTACCGACGGCGCAAGCCTCGATCAGATTCTGCCCGCCCAGCGGCAGGATACTGCCGCCGATCAGCGCGACAGCGGCGACGCCATAGTAGGCAAACATTTCGCCCATGCTGTCGCCAAGCAGTGCGCGCGTCGAAGCCGCCACCGGCACGCCGGCGCTCCGCCGCTGACAGGTCAGACCGCGTTGCTGCAGCAACGCCGCCACCTCATCAAAACGCTGCGGATGACGCGGTACAACCAGCAGCAGCAATTGTTCCGGCCACTGCTGGCGCAGAAAAGCGTCCAGTAATACCGCCTCCTCGCCATCGCGGGTGCTGGCAAGCAGCAAAATCGGCCGCTCACCGCATAGCGATTGCAGCAGTGCGGTTTTCTGGGGCGTTTCTGCCGGAGGCTGGACATCGAATTTGATATTGCCGCACACGCTGATCCGTGGTGCGCCCAGCGCCGCCAGGCGCTCCGCATCGGCGTTTGTTTGTGCGGCGACGGCCGACAAGCCGGCGAATGCCGGCCCGGCCAGCCGGCGCAATTTGCCATAACCGCGTGCCGAACGCTCTGACAGCCGCGCATTGACCAGATACAGCGGCACCCGCTGCACGACACACTGGTGCACCAGATTCGGCCAGATTTCCGTTTCCATCAACACACCGAAAGCCGGCCGGAAATGACGCAGGAACCGGGCAACCGGCCAGGCCAGATCGTAGGGTAAATAGACGCAGACACAGCTGTTGCCAAACAGCTCGCGTGCGGTATCGCGGCCGGTCGGTGTCATTTGCGTCAACAACAGCGTACAGCCGGGGTAACGTTGCTGCAGTGCGCGTACCAGCGGTGCTGCAGCGCGGGTTTCGCCGACGGATACCGCGTGCAGCCAGATGTAACGCCCGGTCGCAGGTGGATACCGGCCAAGGCGCTCGCCAATATGCTGTCGATAGCCGGGTAGTTGGCGCCCCTTCCACCACAGGCGCAACAATATCAATGGCAGTAGCAGCAAAAACAGCAGGCTGTACAGCTGTCTCATTGATTCAACGCCCGTTGTACCTGCCGCCAGGTCGTCTCAATGTCCGGTGGGCTGCCGTTACTGCCGAGATTCACGTGAAAAGCCGATCCCAGCACTCCGGTAAGCCCGGGTTCACTGGCGCAATACAAAGCGATCGCTGGCACCGCCACTGCCGCCGCCAGATGCGTCAAACCGGTATCAACCCCGATCACCAGCTTCGCGCCGGCAAGCAGGCCGGCAGCCGATGCCAGATCCAGGCGCGGTGCGACCACCGCGTTTGGCAAACCGCCAGCCAGCCGTTGTGCACGTTCCAACTCAATCGTGCTACCCCACGGCAGGATCAGCGCCAGACCCTGCTGCGCAAGCCGCCGGCCAATTTCAATCCATGCCGCCTCGGGCCATTCCTTGTCACTGCGGCTGGTGGCGTGCAGGGCAACGACATATGCAGATGGCGGCAACCAGTCAAAACCTGCTGGCGTAATCTGCAGACCGTAATCAACCGGCGATTCCGGCAAATAATTCAATGCCTTGGCCACAAGCAGCCGGTTACGCTCGACCGCATGCAATTCCCTGCCCACGGCAAAACGTCGCCGATAGAACCAGCTGGCCAGCGGTTCGCGAATGCTGTTACGGTCATAACCACAGGTCACGGAGTCAACCAGCCGACCGATCCAGGCACTCTTGATCAACCCTTGTGCGTCGATTACCAGATCGTAATGGCGTTGCTGCAACTGCTGGCGGAATACGCCGAATTGCTGACGCACCTGTCGATCGAATGGATGCTTGCGCCAGCGACGTATGGCTACCGGAATAACCCGGTCTACAGCGGGATGTAAACGGGGAATATCGGCAAAACCTTCTTCCACCACCCAGTCGATGACCAGCTCCGGGCAATGGCGGTGCAAATCGGTAACTGCAGGCAGGCAATGAATCACATCGCCCATGGAAGAAGTCTTGACGAGAAGTACGCTTGGCATGCGCTGGATTGTATCAGCCACAAACTATGCGGAAAAACCATTTCCACAGGCTTTCCACACCTTGCACAGTTTTGGCGAACAGTATTTCATCGGTCATGTTTTGCTTTAATTTCATTAAATTGGATACGTTATCCACACCTTGGCTAACCCGATGTGAACAAAGTGGCAAACCAGCCGTAGCGGCACAGAAATTCTGGCCACACGCACATAAAATCGTGAAATTGTGGACAAGCTACCGATTCGCCAAGCAAATCAACCAGGTACATCGGCTTTGGTACAGCGGATAATATCTTGAGCAAATGTGATCAAACCGCCGCTTCCGGAGTGGCCCGATTTTCATCCCAAATTCCACCACAACTCACAGCCGATTCGATACGCCCGATATCAACAGGAAAAACCATTGATTTCAAACAGAAAACATACGTTATCCAGAGAAAACGTGTCACTCTATTAAGTTACTATTAAATATCTTTGTTCTTTTATTTAATTAAGGGATATCTGCAAGCACTGCGGCAGTATGCTATTTTCTGCCTTAACTTTTTCACCCAACGATCGAATTCCATGCGACAGCCTTTTTCTGCTGTCATCATCACCCTCAACGCAGCACATCAGCTGGAAGCCTGTCTGCACAGTCTGGGTTTTGCCGACGAAATCATCGTGGTGGATTCAGGCAGTAGCGACGCTACCGTCGAGCTGGCGCAACGCTTCAATGCCAGAGTGATACATCAACCCTGGCTCGGTTTTGGCAAACAGAAACAGTTCGCTGTCGCTCAAGCGAAATACGACTGGGTGCTATGCATCGACAGCGATGAACGCATCAGCAAGCAACTGCAGACATCAATCGAACTCAATCTGCGTCAGCCGGCACGACAGGTATACAAAATGCCGCGCAGCAACAAGTTCATGGGGCGCTTTCTCAAGCATGGAGAAGGCTATCCGGACTGGAGTACCCGGCTGTTCAACCGGCGCTACGCCAACTGGTCGGACGATCCGGTACATGAAAAGGTGCTGACCGGCGAAGCAATCGCTATACTGTCGGGCGATTTGCTGCATGAATCGGGCGAAGACATCGCGGTTTATCTGCAGAAACAAAACCGCTATACCTCGTTGCAGGCAGAACAGATGTTTGCCCGCGGCAAACGAGTCGGCGCCGGCAAATTGCTGTTCAGCCCGATTTTTCGGTTCATTCGTTTTTATGTATTCAGACTGGGAATGCTGGATGGCTTGCCAGGACTGGTGCACATACTGATAGGCTGTTTCAACAGTTTCTGCAAATACGCCAAACTGCTTGAACTGCATCGCACTACTAATAAACAGGAAAAATGAAAGTACTGGTCACCGGCGCCGCCGGATTCATCGGCATGTATGTCAGCAGACTGTTGCTGCAGCGAGGCGACGAGGTTGTCGGCATCGACAATCTGAACGACTACTATTCGCCGGCACTGAAACAGGCCCGTATCGAGCAGTTGCAGCCGTTTTCCCGTTTCGGTTTCGAAACAATCGATATTGCCGACAGCGCTGCAATGGCTTCGCTGTTTGCCCGGCATGGCTTCGACGCCGTGGTGCACCTTGCCGCGCAGGCAGGGGTTCGATACTCGCTGAAAAATCCGCTCGCCTATGCGCACAGCAATTTGCTCGGGTTTACCAACGTAATCGAAAATTGCCGTCAATATCCGCTACGGCATCTGGTGTATGCCAGCAGCTCCAGCGTATATGGCGGCAATACCAAGGTGCCATTCAGCGAAGACGACAACGTCGATCATCCGGTCAGTTTCTATGCTGCCACCAAAAAGGCCAATGAACTGATGGCGCACAGTTATGCCCATCTGTACGGCATTCCCAGTACCGGCCTGCGCTTTTTCACCGTGTATGGGCCGTGGGGCCGCCCGGACATGGCGATGTGGCTGTTTACCGAAGCCATTCTGCAGGACAAGCCGATCAAGGTTTTCAACCATGGCAAGCTGCAGCGCGATTTCACCTACATCGACGATATTGCCGAAGGCGTAATCCGGGTACTGGATCAGCCGCCCGCTGCTGCCGGCGAATTCGATCCTGCACAGCCGAACCCGGCGATCAGCAGTGCGCCACATCGCGTCTTCAACATCGGCAATCACAAGCCGGTGCAGCTGGAAACTTTCATCACGACGCTGGAACAATGCTTGGGAAAAACGGCAAACAAGCTGTATCTGGAGATGCAGGCCGGTGACGTACATGCGACTTATGCAGATACCAGTCGTCTACAGGCAGCAGTGAAATTTCAGCCCGATACCGATTTGCGCATTGGTATCGAGCGTTTTGTGCAGTGGTACAAGGAATATCACCAGTTGGCATGAATTGCCGAATTTGGTGAAAGTTATTGATTCAGAAAAAAAATTTCTGACGTAACAAACGTGCGCTCAATTCGGCCGAGGCTGTCTCGAACAATGCAGTAATTACCGCTGCTGCAGTCGCGCCGGCAGCGGCAACCTCAGCGATATTCTCCAGCCCGATGCCGCCTATCGCCACTATCGGGCAATCCAGTTCGTTGCGGGCTTGTTGTAGCAGGCTCAGCGGTGCTTTGACTGCATCGGGTTTGGTGCTGGAAACAAACATGCTGCCGAATGCCACGTAGTCTGCACCGTCGGCGACTGCTTTGTCAGCCAGCTCCAGCCGGTTGTAGCACGACGCGCCGATAATTGCGTACGCACCGAGTCGCTGTCTGGCCGTGGCAATTTGTCCGTCGCTGCTGCCAAGGTGTACGCCGTCTGCGTTGATTGTCAGTGCCAGATCGACATCGTCGTTGACGATGAGCGGCACCCGGTATTGCTGGCAGAGCGCCTGCAAGGCCTTTGCCTGTTGCAAGCGCAAACTCAGGTCGGTGGATTTGTTGCGATACTGCAGGACGTCGATACCGCCCTGCAGCGCCTGCCGGGCCAATTGCAGCAGTCTGGTGCTGTCGGCGGTATCGGGGGTGATAGCGTAAAGGCCGTTAATTCTTGTCTTGTGCATCGGATCCATCGCGCGCCCAGAACAGACGGTCGGGAATGAATTGGCCCATACCCGGGCGGAAACCGGCTTTCAATGTCTGCCAGGTATATTCCTGTGCTTCGCGCACTGCGTCGGCCATTTCCATTCCGGTTGCCAGCATTGCCGCCACCGCCGACGCCAGCGTGCAACCGGAGCCGTGATAACTGCCGGGCAAGCGCTGCCAGCTGTCCGAACGTACCTTGCCACCGCGGTTATACAGGGTATTGATCACCTGAGCGGTGTTTTCATGGGTGCCGGTAATCAGCACATATTCGCAGCCGAGTGCGCGAATTCGCCGCGCACATTCGTCCAGCGACGGTTCTTCGTCTTCATCGTCAACCAGGCGACGCGCTTCGATCGAATTCGGGGTAATGATCATGGTGTGCGGAATCAGCAATTCGCGCATTGCGCCGATCAGCTCGTCTGTCGCAAATTCATCGCCGCCTCCGGAAGCCAGGACCGGATCGAGCACCAGCGGGATATCGGGATAATCGGCGGCGATTTCTGCGATTGCCGCAACGTTATCGACGCTGCCGATCACGCCGACCTTGAATGCGGCAACCGGCATGTCCTCGAGAATCATGCGTGCCTGATCGGCAACCCAGTCCGCTTCCACCGGCATGAAATCCTCGACTCCGGCGCTATCCTGTACGGTGATTCCGGTCACTACCGACAATGGATGGCAGCCAAGGCTTGCCAGAGTCAGGATATCGGCCTGCAGGCCCGCGCCACCCGAAGGATCGGTCGCGGCAAAAGTAAGAACGATCGGGTACGGATTGGTCGACATCGACGGCTACTTTCGACAAATCGGTTAGAATAATTGCATTTTAGCCGTTAGTCGAATCAGCAATATTGGAAGATGGTATGAAACGTTACATGTGCCTGATCTGTGGATTTATCTACGACGAACAGGAAGGCCGTCCGGAAGATGGCATTGCCCCGGGAACCAGGTGGGACGAGGTGCCGATGAACTGGACCTGTCCGGATTGCGGCGCACGCAAGGAAGATTTTGAAATGATCCAGATCTGACGATCCGGATCGTAGCAGCAGGAAAATTCAGGCATGAAACGTTCGGTTTTATTTTTAATGCTGGTAACTGGCTTGATCGGTAGCGGTTGCCAGTCGGTGCGTACGACTTCTGGCGGTGCCATCGGCGTTAGCCGTGAACAGAGAATGGCACCGTCGTGGATGCTGTCGGAGCAGCAGGTTGAACAGATGGCGGCGCAGGGTTATGCCCAGTCGGTCGGCCAGGCGCGCCAGGGTGGCCGGCTCAACAGCGACTCGCGCAATTTTCAGCGCCTGAATGCGATTGCAAAACGTCTGATTCCGCACACCGCGGTGTTTCGGTCCGATGCGCTGAACTGGAAATGGGAAGTCAATCTGGAAACCCGCGACGAGCTGAATGCTTATTGTGCACCGGGCGGCAAGATCATGTTTTTTACCGGCATCATCAACCGGTTGAAGCTCAGTGACGACGAAATCGCCGCGATCATGGGTCACGAAATGGCGCATGCACTGCGCGAGCACGGCCGCGAATCCATGTCGCGCGACATGGCCAAACAAATGGGTATGAACATTCTCGCAATAAGCGGCAAGGTCAGCACCGAAAAACTGGACCTGATCAATCAGGGCAGCGGCATGTTCCTGCTCAAGTACAGCCGGGACAACGAAACCGAAGCCGATCAGCTTGGCCTGGAGCTGATGGCGCGCGGCGGCTACGATCCGAATGCCGCGGTAGCGCTGTGGGGCAAGATGGCGGCTGCATCGAATGGCGAACCGCCGCCGTGGCTGTCCACCCACCCATCCAATCGGGCACGGCAGGACGATCTGCGCAGCAAGATTGCGCTGGTCATGCCGTTGTATGAACAAGCCAGGCGGAAAGGGCGCTGATCGCCAATGGGTAATTCCTATCTGTGGCTCAAGGCCTGGCATATCATTTTTGTCGTCAGCTGGTTTGCCGGCCTGTTTTATCTGCCGCGCCTGTTCGTCAACCATGCCATGAGCGACGATCCGGTAACCTGCGCACGGCTGGCACTGATGGAGCGCAAGCTGTATCGCTTCATGACTCCGCTGGGAATGCTGGCGGTGGTTTTCGGCATCTGGCTGTGGCAGGCCTACGGTTTCAGCGGTGGCTGGCTGCACGCGAAATTGATGCTGGTCACGTTGCTGATCGGCTATCACCTGTATTGTGGCAAGCTGCTGCGCGATTTCGCTGCCGGCCGCAATCGCCATAGCCATGTCTGGTATCGTTTTTTCAACGAACTGCCGGTGTTGATACTGTTTGCCGTAGTAATTCTCGTCGTGGTCAAACCATTCTGATCACACCAACCGTGGAACCATCGATTCATGACTTCGCACAATCAAAGCCTGTTTGACCGCGCCCAGCAACATATTCCGGGCGGAGTAAATTCGCCGGTACGCGCTTTCGGCAGTGTCGGCGGCACGCCGCGTTTTTTTGTCAAAGGCCAGGGCGCCTATGTCTGGGATGCCGACGACAAACGCTATATCGATTATGTCGGTTCCTGGGGGCCGTTGATTCTCGGTCACGCGCACCCTGTGGTGATCGAAGCGGTAAAACGGGCTGCCGATAATGGCTTGAGCTTCGGCGCGCCGACCGAACAGGAAATCGATCTGGCCGATCTGCTGTGTGAAATGCTGCCTTCGGTGGAAAAAGTCCGTCTGGTCAGCTCCGGCACCGAAGCGACCATGAGTGCAATCCGTCTGGCGCGCGGCTTTACCGGGCGCGACAAGATCATCAAGTTCGAAGGCTGCTATCACGGCCATGCCGATTCCTTGCTGGTCAAGGCGGGTTCCGGCCTGCTGACTTTCGGTAACCCCAGTTCCGCCGGCGTACCGGCAGCCGTTGCCGCGGATACCATCGTGTTGCAGTACAACAATCCGCAGCAACTGGCTGAGACTTTCGCGGCTCACGGGCCGCAGATTGCCGCAATCATCGTCGAACCGGTGGCCGGCAATATGAATCTGGTCAAACCGACTGGTGAATTCCTGCAAGCCATGCGCCAACTGTGCGATCAGCATGGAGCATTGCTGATTTTCGACGAAGTGATGACCGGTTTCCGCGTCGGCTTGGGGTGCGCGCAAGGCCTGTTCGGCATCAAGCCGGATCTGACCACGCTCGGCAAAACCGTCGGCGGTGGCATGCCGCTGGCCGCGTTTGGCGGCCGTGCCGATGTGATGAACAAAATCGCCCCGCTGGGGCCGGTATATCAGGCCGGCACATTGTCCGGCAACCCGGTGGCGGTGGCTGCAGGGCTGGCGACATTGCAGTTGCTGCGCCAACCCGGTTTTTACGAGGCGTTGACCGCATCTACCGGCAGCATGGTTGAAGGCCTGTGCCAGGTTGCCGCCGAAACCGGCCAGACATTTGCTGCGCAATCGGTTGGCGGCATGTTCGGTGTGTATTTCGCCGCCAGTTGTCCACAAACGTTTGATCAGGTCATGGCAGCCGACAAGGAGCGCTTCAACCGTTTCTTCCACGGCATGCTCGGGCAAGGCGTGTATCTTGCCCCATCGGCATTCGAGGCCGGCTTTGTTTCGGCTGCACATACCGCTACCGATATCGCAGCCACTGTCGATGCGGCGCGCGTGGTCATGCAGCAACTGTAAGCACGGGCGGCCGGTGCTGAAGATGCCAAGGGAAGCGCTGATTTATTGGCTGCGCGGGTAAATTGCTGCGTCGCGCTGTGCTCGAAAGCTCGCCTATCCTCATGATATGTCTCGCTTGACCAGCCACTTGGCGGCTCGCCGCCTAGTGGAATGGCCAT
>CALMFQ010000499.1 GCA_937863215.1 uncultured Pseudomonadota bacterium | reverse complement strand
CGCCCACCCCGAGAGCAACGAGCGTCAAGCTTGCTAGATTAGTCAAAAACACCATCAAAGCTGGCTTACCAGTGCTTTTGATAAGTTTTATATTGAGTCCAAGACCGACGATGAACAGCAGGATCGTGTACAGGGTCGGGGTCAGGCCGATGTGGAAGGTCTGCGGTCCTTTGACAGTCAGGTTGGTGAAATCGGTTTGCGGGTACGAGAGGATGAAGAACACCACCCAGATCACCCACATTACCCACCAGGTCGTCTTGTAAGCGCCCTGCTTGTCGGAAATCCAGCCACCGATGGCACGCAGCACGCCGCCCGGCAGCGAGAAGCAGGCAGCCAGCAATGCCGCCAGTTTCATGTCGAAGCCGTATTCGCTGACGTAGTACTTGGTCATCCACAGCGCCAGCGCAACGTAACCGCCGAACACCACCGAGTAGTACTGGCAGTAGCGCCATACACGCGGGTCCTTGAGCATCTTCAGCTGTTTGGAGAAGGTCACCGACGACGGCACCTTGTGTTCCGGATCGCTGTAGGAGAACAGCCAGAACAGGATCGCAGTCACCAGCATGGCTACCGAATACACCTGCGGCACGATGGTCCAGGTGCCGCCGGCACCGGCAATCAGCGCCGGAGCGACGAACTTGGTCAAGGCCGAGCCGGAGTTACCGGCGCCGAATACGCCCATGGCGAAACCCTGACGCTTCTTGGTGAACCAGCGCGCCACGTACGGTGTGCCGACCGAGAACGAACCACCGGCGACGCCAACGAACAGCGCCAGCGTGAGGAAATGCCAGTACTGGGTGGCGTACTGCATCAACCAGATCGGAATCACCGTTGCCAGCATGACGCAGAACAACACGATGCGACCGCCGAATTTATCGGTCCAGATACCCAATGGCACGCGGATCAACGAGCCGGTCAACACCGGCATTGCAGTCAACAGACCGAATTCGGTTTCATTCAGACCAAGCTGCTTCTTGATCGGAATACCGATGATTGCGAACATCATCCATATGGCAAAGCAGATGGTGAACGCCGTAGTGCTGGAAATCAGCACCGATAGTTGCTTCTGAGACTGTGAGGCCATGACGCTTTCCCCCGTGACAAACAAACTTTTGCGACAGGGATCAGAGTACACCCACGACTTCTAGGGATATATTCGCCTGAGGGCTAAGCGGACGGCGTGTGAAGGGCTAGGTGGGGTTAACCCGGATTGGCTGGCTGACGGGCCGCGACTAGTCCGAAATGACTAGCCCGGCAGGCGGCAGGCACATCACGAGACAATGGCGACGCACCTTGCAGGCCGCGCCGGCGATACCAAACAACGCTCAGGCCGGCGGAGCACTGCGGATGCGTGCCGCGGTAGTCCGGTACAGCCGGGCAGCACCGAGCAGATTCCAGCCCAGCCACAGCTGTGCGGCGATGACCGCCACGCCGGCCAGCACGCACCCCGGCCGGGTCGGCCAGGCCAGCGCCTGTAGCAGCAACAGTAGCGCTGCAGCGTGCAACCACAACTGCCGGCGCTGAGCCGTCTCGGCGAGAATCTGCTTCATGTTGGGAATGGCGAAACGACGCTGGTTGATGCGCTGCAGGTGCAACCAGACCAGAAACGGCACGATCTTGTACAGCATGCCGTTGACTACCGACACGGCAAAGCCGAACAGGAACAATGCCCCTGCCAGCAAGCCGGCACGCGGCCACCATGGCGCAGCCAGCGGCAATACCGCGGCGACGCCGAGGCTCAGCATCGCCAGCATCCAGAAGCGTAGCGTAACGTCGCTGGCGCGGCGGCTCTGGCGCTGTAGCCACAATGTGACAGCGGCAAACCCGGCACTACCCGGCAGCAGCAACATGACGGTGACAGGCGCCGCAGACTCGGGCAGAAACCACAGCGCAGCCGACAAAGCCAGCAACAGCAGCGACCACGCGGCCAGCGCAGTTTTCTCCAACTGTGCCGGATAGCGCGGCGTCATCTGGAACATCGGTACGACGGTAAAGGCAATCCCGACCACCAGCCCCAGCACCCACCCCATTCCGCCCCACAGGCCGTGCAGATTGGTCAGGCGCAGAGCGTCCAGCCCCCTGCCCCAGCCCAGATGGCCGAGCAGCAACAGCCCCAGCAGCACGGTCAGCAACAGCGCCAGCAACGCCAGCAGCATCATGCGCGTGGTGGCATCGCCAGTGCTGCTGCGCAGCAGGCCACGCACCGCCAGCAGCGCAAACGGCAACAACGCCAGCGGCAGCATGACTGCGGCAGCCTGCAGACCAAGCGGCTGCATCAGCCAGAAACCGGCTACCAGCGACAGACTGCCGGCAGTCAGCAGACCATGACTCCAGCGTGCCAGCCACAGCGGTCGGGGCAGGCTGACACCGGCCACCACCGGCAACATCTGCACCAGAGCCCCGAGCATCGGCTGCGCCAGCAGGCCGAGCGTCAGCAGATGGGTCAACGCCAGCACCGGCCAGTTCCAGCGCGTCTGCAGCATGACCGGATCGACCAGCAGCAGCGCCAGGCCAAACAGCACACCGAACAACGGCATGCTGAGAAAAAAACGGAACGGCGCCGCTATCGGCGGCGCCGCGTCGTAGGCAGGAATCAACATGAAAATGCGGCCGGCAGGCGGCTCAGGCCTTGCGGATGCGGATCAGGAACACACCGTCCGGCGTCGGATCGGTGGTAAAGACATAGCCATGGTTGCGCAGTACTTCGTACAGTGGGTGCGGCTGGCGATGAATGCGCACTTCCAGCACATCGCCGTCGGGCAGATCGTCGAGCGCTTCCATGATGCGCTCGAACGGCTCGGGTGGCTGCAGACCACAGACATCGAGATTGCGGGTGTTGCTCATGCAGGCTCCTTGACCGACACAATCGGCGCCAGCAGCGTATCGCGCTCGCCCGCAAGCACCCGGTCCAGCATCGGGTAAAGCACGTTTTCTTCTTTCAGATTATGCTGCTGCATCAGGATCAGCAGCGTATCGGCACTGGCAAGAAATCCGGCAGCATCGCCGTTGCCGGCCAATGCCTGCATCTCCTCCACCAACTGGCGCATCTGCCCATGCTCCATGCGCATCACCGCAGTGGGGCCGGCGGTCATGCCGGTGGCGGATTCGAAACGCGGGAACAGGCTCTGCTCCTCCAGCGACAAATGCCGCTCCAGCTCTGCGGCGAACTGCGCCAGCCGGGCACGGCATGCAGCCATGTCGCCGCGCTGCGCCGCCTGTTCGGCAGCAATGAAAAATTCGTCACAATGGCGATGATTTTCGCCCATTACCTGCAGGATATCTGCCATGTCGGCCTCCGGTTATCGATCTGATCGGAGCATCATAGCCAGCCGCCGCCGCCGCTTCGTTGACTGGCATCAAGAGCCGGCCAAGGCCTCAGGCATCGCGCCGGCGCGCGCTCATGCTGCGCCCCAGTTGTGCCAGCTGCGCTGCATCCAGCCGCTGTGCCGCCGTCCGGAACACCGTTTCTTCCTCGCGTGCGGCGTGCTGCTGGTACATGTCGGCAAAATGCTGCGCCAGCTCGTTGTCGGCCAGATCGGCGTAATTGCCGTCCTTGATAAGCAACAGCTTCTCGCGCAGCCGCAACCAGAGCTCGCCCATCATCAGATGGTCGGCATGCAGCTGCGCGACCAGCACCGCCAGCTGGTGATCGTCGGGCGATTGTGCCAGCAGCAGCGGAAACAGGTCGTTTTCCTCATCCTGATGGTGCTTGGGCGCAGCGACATCGAAATAACGCAGAATGTTGCCGGCAGCGATGCCCGCTTCGCGGTCGGCGCCTTTCTGCTGCAGATGCTGCGCCAGGCGCTTCAGCGTTTCGGTGAATGCACGCACGCGGCCGTGACAGGCAACCAGCATTTCCAGCGGCTCGTCCTGCATTGAGGGGATTTCGCCCAGCAAACTATCGGGCGAACTGGCGGTATTACGCGAAGCTACAGGTATCTTCATCAGGCATCCGGATGCACCAAGCCATGCTCAACCGCATACACTGCAGCCTGCACCCGGCTGGTAAGGCTGAGTTTTTTCAGAATGTTCTGCACGTGGATTTTCACCGTGCTTTCGGCAACGCTCAGTTCGCGCGCGATTTCCTTGTTGCTGTCGCCACGCGCCAGCAACAGCAGGATTTCGCGCTCACGCGGCGTCAGTTTGTCTTTTTCCTGCGGCGGAGCCGGATTGCTGGAGATATTGCGGAACTGCTGCATCAGCTTGGCCGTCATGCTGGCGGCCATTACCGGCTCGCCCTGCGCAGCGCGCTTGATCGCCTGCACCAGAAACTCGGCGTCGATATTCTTCAGCAGATAACCGCGCGCACCGGCCCGCAATGCCTCGGACAAATCTTCGGCATCCTCGGAAACCGTCAACATCACCACATTCACCTGCGGCGTATCCTGCGCGATCAATTGCACCGCTTCCAGCCCGGACAGGCCGGGCATGTTCAGATCCATCAGCACCACGTCCGGCAACAGTGCGGCAACGCGCTTGACGCCCTCGACCCCGTCCGAGGCCTCGCCGACTACCTCGAATTCCGGATAGCGCTGCAGCAAGGCCTTGATGCCGCTACGAAACAGGGTATGGTCGTCGACCAGCAATACACGGATAGGCGCAGGAGGATTGTCGGCAGTCATGCTCAGGCTACATAGTTGAGAATGCACCAATATTGGCACACGCTGCCGGCCAGCACAAACAGATGCCAGATTCCATGCGCATGGCGCATGCGTTCATCGAGCACATAAAACACGATGCCGCCGGTGTAACACAGCCCGCCAGCCGCCAGCCACCAGAACCCGGCAACCGGCAATACCGCCAGCAAAGGCTTGATCGCCGCGACCACCATCCAGCCCATGGCCAGATAGATGAACATCGACAATTTGCGCGTACGCTTGCCCAGCCACAGCTCCTGAATGATGCCGAGCAGCGCCAGTCCCCAGTTGAGGCCGAAAATCCACCAGCCCCACGGGCCGCGCAGCGTTACCAGGGTGAACGGTGTATAGGTGCCGGCAATCAGCAGATAGATCGCCGCGTGGTCGAATTTCTGCAGGATCTGCTTGGCCCGGCCACGAAAGCTGTGATACAGCGTGGACGCCAGATACAGCAGGATCAGCATGCTCCCGTAAACGGAAAAGCTGACCAGTTTCCACACGTCGCCCTGTGCGCTGGCTGTATTCAGCAACACGATCAGGCCGGTGATGCTGAGCCCGACGCCAAACAAATGGGTAACGCTGTTCAAACGCTCGCCATGATACATTTTTTATCTCCTGTTTACGCTTGCGGCACCGTGCCCGGCCCGCTATGCGGCCATGCGCTGTTCCTGCGACAGCCACAGGCGCACCGTCACGCCATCGCCATCGGTCGGCGCGATATCCAGCTGTGCGCCGACGCGCTTGGCGCGCTCGCGCATAATGCTGAGGCCGACATGCTGCTCGGCCTTGTTCTTGATACTCTCCGGATCGAAACCGACGCCGTTGTCGCGGATCAGCAGCTCCATATCCTCACCGTTCTGCAAGCGGACATCGACCTTGGTGGCGTCGGCATGCTTGCGGATGTTCGATAGTGCCTCCTGCAGGATGAACAGCACCTGAAGCTGCTGTTCCGGCGGCAACGGCGGGCCGTCGCCACTGTGGTCGAAATTGCTGCGGATGCCGGTCTGGCGCGAGAATTTGTTCAGCGTCGACTCGATCGCATCGGGCAATTCCTCCTGCCCCAGCCGGGTGCGGAAATTCAGCAGCAGTTCGCGCACATCCTCGTAACTTTCCTTGATGCCGGCACGGATCAGCGGCATGGTCTCGTTCGCCTGCGCCAGATCGCCACGCGCCAGCGAATCGTCGAGCAGTTGCGCCTGCAGGTTGAGGAAGGTCAGCCCCTGGGCAATGCTGTCGTGCAAGCCCTGCGCCATCAGGTTGCGCTCTTCCGACACCGCCATCTCGCGCTCCTTGGCCGCCAGGCGGATATTCTCGATGGCAATGCCGAGATGGTCGCCGAGCGTCTGCAGCAAGCGCATTTCCTGCTCGCTGAACTCATGCGATTCGTGGAAATGCAGATTGAAAATTCCCAGATGGCGCGTGGTGGCACGAATCTGGAAAATCGATACAGTGCTGAAACCATCTTCTTCGCACGGCAGAATCCGCTCGCCCGGCTTGAGCTTGCGCAGATCGTGCACCACCGAAGTTCCCCGTCGTGCCGATTCGCCGCACAGGCACTGGTTCACATGCATGCAGAACTCGCGTTTCACCAGCCCCTCGGTCAAGCCCTGATGCACCACCAAGTGCAAATTCTCACGCCGCGGATCGCTGACGCGCACGGCGCCGCCGTCGGCGCCGAATACTCGCATCAGCCGCGCCAGAAAGCCACGGCACATTTCCTCGACGCTATGCGGCTGGCTGAGAAACGAGGCAATTTCGTACAGACAGGCAAGCTCGCGGTTTTTCTCTTCCAGCGTGTAGGTTTTCTGCCGCACGCGGTTCTCCAGCGTGCCATACAGCCCCTCCAGCTTGTCCGCCATCTGGTTGAAGCCATTGGTCAGCAAGCCGAACTCATCGCGGCTTTCCACTTCCAGCCGTACCGTGAAATCGCCCTCCGCCATGCGCTGGATGCCTTTCTGCAAGCGCCCTACCGGCCGGATCACCATCAGGAACATCAGATAGATGATCGCCACCGTGCCGAGCAGCGCCATGGCAATCAGAGCCATCTGCGACGAACGCAGCCACAGGGTCTTGGTGGCATTGTTGCGCTCGATCAGCATCACTTCGGTATTGATCAGATCGACAAACGCCGTAGCCCGGCCACGCAGCAACTCCAGCTCGCCGCCCGGCTGCGGGCTGCGCAACATGCGCTGCATCATCGGCCGCAGGTCGCTGCGCCACTGGCTTTCCAGCTCGGCAAAGGTACGCAGGATTTCCGCATCGCGCGGCAGGAACAGCGGCCGCACCGGATCGCCGCGGCGCAGATTGAGCATGGTCTGGTCGAACAGCCCGATCTCGCGCTCCACCGCCGCGTTCAGCCAGTCGCGCCGCTGCGGCTCGTATTCGTACTGGCTGAGCAGCTGCGTCAGCTTGAAAGTGCGCATGCGCATGCTGCCGGCATCGTTGATTGCAGCGGCCCCACCTTCGAGCTGCCACGACAGCAGCAGTGTCGCCCCCACGGCAATCAGCGCCAGCACCAGATGCAGGGTCAGCACCCCGACCATCTTGACAGTCAGGCGGCGGCGCGCGGGTAGCCAGTCATACAGGCTCATCGATATATCCGTAAATCGGTAGAGCCTTAATTATGCAGGCTATTCGCGCCGGATGCGAATGCTTCGCAAATACCCGCTTCAGGCGCCCGCCAGCCCCACCGGCCGCGCGCCGGTAAGCATGTAGGCAATCAGTTCACGCACCGGGCGGATCGCCGAGCCGAACGGTAAACGCCCGGCACCGCGGAAGAACAATCCTTTCGCCAGATCGCCGCGCATCGCGGCAGCCAGCTGGCTATCGATGCAGAACTGGCCGAATTTGGCCATACCATCGCGCAAACCGCACAGGCTCAGGCAATGCAGCCCGGCAGCACAACGGTTCGGGTCGCATTTGGCCTTGCTCTGCAGCAGTGCTTCGCGCTTCAGGTAATTCTTCAGCCACGGCGTGAGCACGCCGCGTGCCGGCAAGCCGGCAACGCTCATGAATTCGACCACGTCCTCTGCCTTGGCTTCGGCCAGCACACGCTTGAATTCCAGCGCTGCGTCGCTTTCCTCGGCCACCGCAAAAGCGGTGCCCAGCTGTACCGCCGCCGCGCCCTGCCGCTGCAGCTCCAGCACCTGCTGATGGCTGTTGATGCCGCCGGCGCAGATCAGCGGTACTTGATCCGGCGCCAGCTGCAGTTCACGGAACAAAGCATGGGTCTGCTCCAGCACCAGCGGAAAATCGAAGCGCGTATCGTTGACGTCTTCCATGCGCGCAGCACCGAGGTGGCCGCCGGCATAGCGCGGATGCTCGATCACGATTGCATCCGGCAGGCGCCCCTTGCGCATCCATTTTTTCAACAGCAACGCGATGCCGCGTGCGTCGGACAGAATCGGGATCAGCGCCACCTTCGGATGGCTGGCCGTCATTTCCGGCAAATCCAGCGGCAGGCCGGCCCCCATCACGATGGCATCGGCGCCACTGGCGCAGGCCTGGCGCACCAGCTGCCCGTGCTCCTTGACCGCTTTCATCACATTGACGGCAATCAGGCCGTTGCCGCCGGACAACTCGCGCGCCGCCTTGATCTCACGATCCAGTGCAATCAGATTGAGATTGTCGATGTATTCCTTGGGCTGGCGGTGGCTCTGCTCCAGCAGATCGGGATGATGATGGCGCAGATCGACGCTTGCCACCGTGCCGACCGCGCCTTCGCGCGCCACGCTGCCGGCCAGCCGGTGAGCCGAAACGCCAACGCCCATGCCGCCCTGGACAATCGGCAGTACTTTTTTGCCAGCGAGATTGAGGGCGCGCAGGCCCGCAGTGGAAAGTCGTGAAAGCATCAGGTCACTCAAGTGAACATTTGTTCACGAGAATGCCAGTGCAGATTGTTCAGTGCATTGATTTAAATCAAACGTGCGTTGCGCGGCCCCGCAAACAAGCGGCAGGATCAGGCACAAGCAGCTGATTTTATTGCTATTCATATGCCTGCAGGCGCGTCACATCGTGAACGGTGACATCGCGGCCGCTGACGCTGATCAGGTTCTCGTGCGTCAACTGGCTGAAAATGCGCGACAGCGTTTCCGGCGTCAGATTCAGGCGCGATGCGATCACATGCTTGCTGGCCGGCAGCGTTACCTCCACCTGACCGGACTCGCATTCGGGAGCCGACTGCAGCAGATAACCGATGACCCGCTGCGCCGCCGAGCGCAGGCTGTACGACTCGACATCCTGCACCAAGGCGTGCAGGCGCATCGACAAACCCGCCAGCATGCGCCGGGCAAAAGTGGGATCGCGCTCGATGGCATCGAAAATTGCCTGTTTCGAGATCAGCAGAATCAGGCTGTCGATCAGTGTCTGGGCATAAACCGGCGCCGGCCGTTCGAGAAACATCACCGCTTCGCCGAAGCTCTCGCCAGCACCGAAAATCTGCAGCACTTTTTCCGAGCCGGTAGCCGAAGGGAACGCCAGCTTTACCTGGCCGTAAACGATCACATACAGCCCCGACAGCGGATCGGACTTCTGGAACAGCGTGTCGCCGCGCTCGGCGCGGATTTCCCGCACTGCCGGCAACAAGACACGGTCGATTTCCTCGGGGTCGAGATTGCGAAACAGCGGCAGGTTTGCCAATACGCCGCGAATATCGAGTTTATGCTGAGCCAAGAACGCATTCCTTCCATACATACTGCCATGCCGCGCATGGCCGCCTAGTCCGCCATTCTACAACCAGACGCGGGTTGACGCTAAGCGCCACATCCCGGCTGGCGCAACAGTCACACGCACCGGCTGCCAACGCTTCAGGCCAGGCAGCGGACGCCACCGGGACAAGCTGTGTACTGCCCGGAATGGGCTGCAACATGAAAACGCCCCTGACCGGCATGCGGATCATCCGGTCAGGGGCGAATATTCGTGCAGATCCGCTCAGCGGATCAATGCAGCCATTTGTCCACATCCTCCTTGCGCCGGCCAAAGCCGCCGCGCTGCTCGTTGCCATTCAGCAACAGGTTGGCCAGCATGAATTCACGGTCTTCGTCTTCAATCTTGCCGCGACGATCGGTATCGCGGGCACCGGCTTGCGGGCTGGATATCTCCTCGATTTCGGTCTGCATGGATTGCTGTTTATTACGTGTCATGTGCTCCTCCTTCAACAGTTTGAAAGGCTTCCCTTTCAGTCTAGCCCGGTACTTCGGCGGCGCAATGCCTTTGTTGGCAAGCGGCCGTTTATTTCACTTCGAATTGCCGCCGCAGCACTTACACTGAAGATTGTGTTCCGTCGCGCAAATGCAATATGAGCCTGAGTCATCGAATTCCGCTGCGCATCAGCCTGCCAGCCTCGGTCATTGTGGTCGGCGCGCTGTTGTCCGGCATTTTCCTGATGTGGAGTAACCACGATGCCGAGCAGCGCCTGCGCGACGAGGTTTCGTTATTGCTGCTGGACAAGGCGCAGGAGCTGTCGGCCGGGCTGGAAGAAACCGGCCCCGGCAACGCTGCCGAAATCCAGCGCGACTTCAGCCTGCGCACCCGCCAGCCGCGGCTGCAGGTTGCCGTAGTCGTTGACGCCGATCATCGTGTGCTGCTGGCACGGCAACGCGACTGGCAAGGGCGGGCGATCGACACGCTGGCGGCCGGCTTTGATCGGCAACTGGCACAGCTGGCACTGCACAGCGGTGCGCCGCAGTTTGCCGCAGATAGCAACGGCTACCGCTATTCGCTGTATCTGGCGCTGCCGCTGGGGCATCTGCACGAAGACGGCAGGCAGCCTCAGCTTGGGCTGCTGTGGCTGAAGCTCGATGCACAGGACCTTTACCGGCAGGTGCGCAGCGATACCCGGCAGCGCGCGCTGGTATTGATCCTGACGCTGATCGGTATCGCCGCAGTCTTGTGGTGGCGCCTCTATCGCCGGGTCGGGCTGCGGCTGAAGCATCTGGCGCGCGCTGCCGATGCGGTAGCCAGAGGTCATCTGCAGCAGCGCGTACGCGTCAGCGGCGGCGATGAAATCGCACGCCTGGCGGGCAGTTTCAACCACATGGCCGAATCGCTGGCACTGGCGGAGCAACTGCGGCACGCGCAACAGCACGAGCTGCAGATATCGGAACAGCGCTATCGCTCGCTGTTTGAATCGAGCAAGGATTTCATTGCCATTTTCGACCTGCAGCTGCGCCACACCGATGCCAATCCGGCCTACCTGCAAATGCTCGGCTATACGCTGGAAGAGTTGCGCCAGCTCGGCTACTCCGACGTGGCGCAAGATGCAAACAATCCGCAGCAATGGCAACGCTTGAAACGCGAGCTGCTGGTGCGGGGGTTTTCCGATGAATTCGAAAAGATTTTCATGCGCAAAGATGGCAGCCAGTGCCCGGTCAGCATCAAGGCCATCCTGCTGCGCGACGCCAGCGGAGCTCCGTGCGGCTTCTGGGGCATCGGCCGTGACATCAGCGCGCGCAAAAAAGCGGAAGCGGCGCTGAAGCTGGCGGGCAAGGTCTACGCCGCCAGCCATGAGGGCATCATCGTCACCGATCCGGAGCGGCTGATACTGACCGCCAACCCGGCCTATTCCGAAATTACCGGCTATCCGCCGTCGGAAACCGTCGGCCACAAGCCGCGCTTCCTGCTCAGCGGCCAATATGATGAAGCGTTCTACGAAGAACTGCTGCTGACGGTGACGCACGACGGTTTCTGGCAGGGAGAAATCCTCGGCCGGCGCAAGAACGGCGAGCTTTACCCGGTGTGGGTGACGGTCACAGCGGCGTTCGAGGCTGGTCAGCTGGTCAATTACATCATTACTTTTTCCGACATCACCGAACGCAAGCAGACCGAAGACCATATCCGCCACCTGGCCGAACACGACTTCCTTACCGATCTGCCGAATCGCGTACTGCTGCTCGACCGGTTGTCGCAGACGCTGGCACAGAGCCGGCGCAGCGGCAACCGCTTTGCACTGCTGTTCATCGACCTGGATCGTTTCAAGCATATCAACGATACGCTCGGCCACCACATTGGCGACCTGCTGCTACAGGAAGTGGCGCAGCGGCTGAAGCAGACATTGCGCGACAGCGATACCGTCAGCCGCCAGGGTGGCGACGAGTTCGTGATCCTGCTGCCGGACGCCAGCAACGGTGACGAGTTGAACCATCTCGCCACGCGGCTGATACAGGCGCTGACCCAGCCCTGCCGGCTGGAAACGCACGAATTCAACGTTACTGCCAGTATCGGCATTGCCGTGTATCCCGACGATGGCGACGACATCGATACGCTGGTGCGCAATGCCGATACGGCGATGTACCACGCCAAGCAGCATGGCCGGAACCGCTTCCAGTTTTTCAACGAATCGATGAATGCGCGCATTTCGCAGCGCCTGCTGCTGGAAAGCCGCCTGCGCAAGGCGATGCAGCAGGGGCAGTTGCAGCTGTATTTCCAGCCCAAAGTGGAAGTCGGCAGCGCACGCATCGTCGGCGCCGAAGCGCTGCTGCGCTGGCTCGACCCGGACGAGGGCATGATCAACCCGAGCCGTTTCATTCCGGTAGCCGAAGAAAGCGGGCTGATCGTCGAACTGGGGGAATGGGTGCTGCACACCGCCTGCCGGCAGGCGCGCGAATGGCAGGATCGCGGTCTGCCGGGGCTGGTGGTCAGCGTCAATGTGTCAGCGGTGCAGTTCCGCCAGCCGAATCTGGCGCAAGTGGTGGCGCAGGCGCTGCACGGTGCCGGCCTGCCGGGAGAATTTCTCGAGCTGGAGCTGACCGAAGGCATGCTGATGGAACAACCGGCCAGCGCCAGCGCTGCCATGGCCGCACTCAAGGCAATGGGGGTACGCCTGGCGCTGGATGACTTCGGCACTGGCTACTCCAGCCTCAGCTACCTGAAGCGCTATCCGTTCGACACGCTGAAAATCGATCAGTCGTTCATTCGCGATCTGTGTCAGGACGGCGAAGACGACAGCCTGGTCAAAACCATCATCCTGATGGCGAAAAACCTCAATCTGCGCGCCGTTGCCGAAGGCGTGGAAACCCAGCAGCAGCTGGATTTCCTCTGCGCCAACGAATGCGACGAATTCCAGGGATTCCTGCGCTCGCAGGCGCTGCCCGCCAACGATTTCGAACGCATGTTGCGCTCGCAGCCGGATTGACTCAGAGCTGCTTCACCGCCATGCGCAGGCCAGGGTCTTCGGTGTGCGGACCAAGCTCGAAGCCGAGCTTGGTCATCAGCTTGAGCATATTGGTGTTGTTGGCGAAGATTTCGCCTTCCATGACTTTCAGCCCCTTTTCGCGCGCGGCATCGAACAGCTGCTCCATCAGGATGCGCCCCAGCCCCTGGCCCTGGAAATCGTCGCGGATCACCAGTGCGAATTCGCAAGAGTCGGCATCGGGATTGGTGACAAAGCGCGACACGCCGACGATGGCGTCCTCGCCGTGTTCCTGAACCACGCCGATCAGCGCCATTTCGCGCGCATAGTCGAGCTGAGTGAAACGCACCATCATCGCCGGCGACAGCTCGCGCAGCGTGTTCATCAGCCGGTTGTAGCGGGTTTCGTCCGACAGTTTGTGGAAAAATCCGCGATGCATCGCCGCGTCTTCCGGGCGGATCGGCCGCACCGTCATCGGCATGCCATCGCGGCAGTGCACCTGCCGTTCCAGATGCGCCGGATACGGATAGATCGCCATATGCGAGTAGCGGTCGCGCCCCGGCTGCCACTGGCGCACGATGATGCGCGCATCGACCGCCAGCGCCCCCTGATCGTCGAGCAGCACCGGGTTGATGTCGATTTCCTGAATGTGCGGTAGCTCGCACACCAGCTCGGAGACGCGCAGCAGCAGGCTTTGCAGCGCCTCCATATTGACCGGCGGCATGTTGCGGAATTCGCCCAGCATTTTTGCCGCGCGGGTACGGCGGATCATGTTGTTGACCAGAAACTCGTTCAGCGGCGGCAGCGATACCGAACGGTCGCCGATGACTTCCACCGCCACGCCGCCGGTACCGAACGAAATCAGCGGGCCAAACACCTTGTCGTGCACCACGCCGACCATCAGCTCGCGCGCATTGCAGCGACGGATCATCGGCTGCACCGTGATTCCCGACAGGCGCGCGTCCGGGCGCCGGTCGCGCACACGGTTCCAGATATCGACATAGGCCTGGCGCACCGCGGCTTCCGAATCCAGATTCAGCACCACGCCACCGACATCGGTCTTGTGCAGAATGTCGTACGACTCGATTTTCAGCACCACCGGATAGCCGATCTCGCCAGCCAGACGCACGGCCTCATCGGCCGATTTGGCCAGCCGCGTCAGATTCACCGGGATGTGGAATTCCGCCAGCACCGCCTTGGCTTCGCTTTCGGTGAGTACGGTACGGCCCTGCGCCAGCACGCTTTCGATCAGCAGGCGAGCCTGATCGACACGCGGATCGTCGTTGTGCGCCAGCGGCCCCGGCACCTGCAGCAGCAATTGCTGATTGTGCTCATAACTGGCCAGTGCGTAGAACACCTCGACGGCGTGCTCCGGAGTACGGTAATTGGCCATTTTGGCCTGCTGGAACACCTTGCGCGCCGCCGCTACCTTGCCTTCGCCCATCCACACCGGCAGCAGCGGCTTGTTCGACTTGCCGCGCAGCCGCACCAGCGCTTCAGCGGTACGAATCGGGTCGGTGCGCATCTGCGGCGTGAAATTGACCACCACGCCGTCCACGTTCGGATCTTCCAGCGCCGCCTCGATTGCGACCTCAAAACGCGCCGGGTCGGCGTCGCCGATAATATCGATCGGGTTGCTGTGCGACCAGTTGGCCGGCAGCAGTTTGTCCAGCTTGCTGACGGTGGCGCCGTCCAGATGCGCCACGGCGACATTCAGATCCAGTGCGCGGTCGGCAGTCATCACGCCGGGGCCGGCGCCGTTGGTCACCACCGCCAGACGGCGGCCCTGGGTACGGTAATTGGACGTCAGCACGCGCGCAGCGGCAAACAGCTCGACCACGCTATGCACCCGCACGGCACCGGCACGCCGCAGCGCAGCTTCGAACGCGTCGTCGCGGCCGACCATCGCACCGCTGTGGGTACGGGCCATGACATTGACCCCGCCGGCGCGCCCGGCCTTGATCGCGATCACCGGCTTGGCGCGCGCAGCGGCCCGCAGTGCGCTCATGAAGCTGCGCGCATCGCGCACCCCCTCCAGATACAACAGGATGGCGCGCGTCTGGTTGTCGTTGACCAGATAGTTCAGCACCTCACCGACATCGAGGTCGGCCGACGCGCCCAGCGATACCACACTGGAAAAGCCGACCTGATTGGTATGCGCCCAATCGAGGATCGTGCTGGCCAGTGCGGTCGATTGCGACACCAACGCCAGATTGCCGGGCAGGATATTGGCGTCGAAGGTTGACGCATTCAGGCCGATACGCGGCCGCATCAGGCCGAACAGGTTCGGTCCCAGCAGCCGGACCTTGTGCTTGCGCGCCAGTTGCGCCACATCCTGCAACAGCGCGGCCTGCTTGTCGCCGGCCGTCGCCAGCCCCTGCGAAATGATCACTGCATTGCCGATACCGGCCTTGCCACAATCCCTGATGATCTCCTGCAGACTCTTGCCGGAGGTAGTAATCACCGCCAGATCGACCGGCTTGCCGATCTCGCAGGCCGATGCCACAGCCGGGAGATCGGCAACCTTCTTGTGGCGCAGGTTGATTGCGTGTACATCGCCGCCGTAACCGCTGGCCAGTATGTTCTGGAATACCGCATGGCCGATCGAATCCGCCGTGTCGCTGGCGCCATATACCGCCACGGAACGCGGTGAAAACATCCGTTCGAGATAATGCACACCCATTGCCAACCCCTTGAGTTCCGGAAATGTTCCCGGGCAAACCACGCCGCTGCCCGATCTGCTCCGGCAGCGACGCCAGATACGGAAAATTCTGCCACAGCCAGATTACCGCAGCTTAACCAGGATCAATCCTGCGTAGTGCGCCGCGGCCATTGCCGCAGTATAGCCGGCGCCAGCGGGGCGGCGACCGGGCGGATTAGTCGCGACCGCGACACGCTGCTAGAATGTTGCGTTTTTCCCGACCCCAGCCGCAGAGGTTTTTGGCATGCTATCGCTCTACAACACGCTTACCCGTCAGAAAGAAGTCTTCACCCCGATCACCCCCGGCAAGGTGAACATGTACGTGTGCGGCATGACGGTGTACGACTTCTGTCATCTGGGGCATGCGCGGGTGATGGTGGTGTTCGACATGGTACAGCGCTGGTTGCGCGCCTCCGGCTTCGATGTCAGCTATGTCCGCAACATTACCGACATCGACGACAAGATCATCAAGCGCGCGGCGGAAAACGGTGAAACCATCGGCCAGTTGACCGAACGTTTCATCCAGGCAATGGATGAAGACGCGGCAGCACTCGGCGTACAAAAGCCCGATCACGAACCACGCGCCACGCAGCACGTGGCCGGCATGCTGGAGATGATCCAGCGCCTGATCGACAACGGCCTTGCCTACCCGGCGCCGAACGGCGATGTGTATTACTCGGTGCATGGCTTCGACGGCTACGGCAAATTGTCGGGCAAATCGCTCGACGATCTGCGTGCCGGTGAGCGCGTCGATGTCGATCCGAACAAGCGCGACCCGCTCGACTTCGTGCTGTGGAAAGCCTCCAAAGCCAACGAACCGGCGTGGGATTCGCCGTGGGGCAAGGGCCGCCCCGGCTGGCATATCGAATGCTCGGCAATGAGTGAGCACCATTTCGGCGATCATTTCGATATCCATGGCGGCGGTCAGGACCTGCAATTCCCGCACCACGAAAACGAGATTGCCCAATCGGAAGGCGCGCACCGGCACAAATACGTCAACTACTGGATGCACAACGGCTTTCTCAATGTCGATAACGAAAAAATGTCCAAATCGCTGGGCAATTTCTTCACCATTCGCGACGTGCTGTCGCAGTACGATGCCGAAGTGGTGCGCTTCCTGATCCTGCGCACCCATTACCGCAGCCCGCTCAACTATTCCGACGCGCATCTGGACGACGCACGCAATGCGCTGGACCGGCTCTACACCACGCTGAAGAATGTCGCGCCGGTTGAAATGGCCATCGACTGGGACGCGAGCGAGCTGACGCGCCATTTCCGCGCCGCAATGAACGACGATTTCGCCACTCCCGAAGCGATTGCACTGCTGTTCGAACTGGCGAACGAAGTCAACAAGACCCATTCGGCGCAGCAGGCCGGCCTGCTGAAGGCACTGGCCGGCCTGCTCGGCCTGCTGCAACGCGAGCCGCAGGCTTACCTGCAGGCCGGCGGCAGCGCCGACGGGCTGAGCGCGGAAGCGATCGAAGCGCTGATCGCACAGCGCCTGGACGCGCGCAAGGCAAAGAACTGGGCCGAATCGGACCGCATCCGCGACGAGCTGGCCGCCGCCGGCATCGTGCTGGAAGATGGCCCGCAGGGCTCTAGCTGGCGCCGCAAGTAACATGGCACAGGACAAGCACCCGGTCACCCCGGCAATCCGGGTGCTGCGCCAGCACAAGGTGGAGTTTACCCATCATCCCTATGACTACGAGGAGCACGGCGGCACCGCCGTCAGCTCGCGGGAACTGGGTGTGGATGAGCATTGCGTGATCAAGACCCTGATCATGGAAGACGAAGCCAAGCGGCCGCTGGTGGTGCTGATGCACGGCGACCGCGAGGTTTCGACCAAGAATCTGGCGCGCCTGATCGGCGTCAAGACCATTACCCCCTGCTCGCCGGACGTTGCCAACCGGCATTCCGGCTACATGGTCGGAGGCACCTCACCGTTCGGCAGCAAAAAAACCATGCCGGTGTACGTGCAGGCGAGCATTCTCGATTTGCCGAAAATCTACATCAACGGTGGCAAACGCGGCTATCTGGTCGGCCTTGCACCGGCAGTACTGCCGGCCATTCTCGACGCCAAACCGGTCGATATCTGCGCCTGAAGCGCCAACGGTCACATAGCAGCTACTGATCCGGCCTAAAATCAACCAATCAGTTCCAGTCAGCCAGACCCCGACAATGCCACATTCCCACGCCCTCGCCTCACCCCTGTTGAATGCCGGCATGCCGTTCGATGCCACCCGCGAATGGCTGCACCAGGCGCTGGCACAGGCGTTGCCGCGCCAGCAACGCGGCGACCGCCTGCAGTACATGTCCGACAAACCGCTGATACCGGCCGCAGTGCTGGTACCGCTGGTATATCACCCGAGCCATCTGTCGGTGCTGCTGACACAACGCACCGAGCATCTGAGCAAACACCCGGGTCAGATCGCCTTTCCCGGCGGGCGGGCGGAAGCGGAAGATGCGTCGGCCGAAGCCACGGCTCTGCGCGAAAGCCTGGAGGAAATCGGCCTGCGTGCCGAACTGGTCGCGCTTGCCGGGCGCCTGCCCAACTACATCACCATCACCGGCTATGAAGTCACACCGGTGGTCGGACTAGTGCGCCCGCCACTGGAACTGCGCCCAGATGCCAACGAGGTTGCCGAGGCATTCGAAGTACCGCTGCAGTTGTTCCTCGACCCCGCCAATTTCACCCGCCACCGCTACGAGCTGGGTGGCAAGACCGGCAGCTATCTGGCGGTCACCCATGAAAACCGCTTCATCTGGGGCGCCACCGCCGCCATGTTGCTAAGCCTGGGCGAAAGCCTGACGCAGCAACATTTTTTAGAGTAGGAAGCCCAGAAGAAGTGCTTTAGAATCAGGCTCAAGCAGCCGAATTTGCGCACTGCACAAGCGGACAGGGATGTCTGTTCGCGATCGATTCCGGAGACTGAATGCGCCCCACCAAACTGGATAGAAGCCACGCCCCATCGGGCCTGGCACAAAACCTGCTCACCTGCTTCACCGATTCGGCGTTGCGCGGTCTGGTCGATGTCATGGAAATGCAGCGCAAGCTGACCAGCCAGTTGCTGATTTCGGTCAACCAGCAGCAGCGCGCCAAATCCGCCGAACTGGAAAGCTGGATGTGGCAACGCAACGAGACGCTGCAGAACAATCTCGAATGCGGCGTGCAAATGTCCAAGGATTTGTACCTGGCAACCACGCAGGCACAGGCCGACTGGCTGCAGGCATCGGAACGCCTGCTGGCAGAGGCCAACCGCAACCTGCTGCAGACCATCCAGCATATCGCCCCCTGCGGCACGCTGCCGGCCACGGCGATGGAACCGGTATGCAAGGCGGTAAAGGTCAGTAGCTGCGCGCTCGAATCGATGAGCAAGGCAACCCGGCAGGTCACCCATTTTGCCGGAACCAATCTCGGCAATGCGGCACTGAACGCAGCACGCATGGTACGCGAGGAAATCTCGGCGCAACACCATTCGGGCACCCGGCACCACTGAATGGTTGCTGCACAGCAAAATTGTCGGCAATGTACTATAAATGAGCCAGTGTCAAGACGAGCTAAAACTCTAAAACACAGGCCGGATAATAAATAGAATCAGCAAGAACCGAAGACCTGGACTAGTCGTCTAACCAGACTTGAAAGGCTAAAGCATGAACACCGCGATTGTGATCAATCTGAATTACGAGCAATGTGGTCAGGAGCTGTGTTGCTCCTACTGGCACCTGATCGAAGACGTGATGGAGTCGGCCGGTTTTGTGAAGAACAACCGGATGTTCCTCAGCAATCTGCCACAGGATGAAGCTTACGAAGTGGCGCGCTGGGTCATCGGCCAGATCGACGAGCATTCGAAAACCAACCGCTTTTCGCTGATTCAGTCGATCCGCGATTTCTACGGTCTGGATTACCGCCAGCTGGTCAATCTGATGACCCCGCCGAAACAGTCGATTGAAGTGGATTTCATCGACAACGACGCAGTTTCCTACGCCATCAACTGACAATCCTCAGGCGTCTGCCGCCGCCTCGCCCCAACGCCGCAGCAACCGGTTGCCGATCCCTAGCTGATCGAGAATGCGTGCGACGACGTAATCCACCAGTTGCGTGACCGAATCCGGACGATGATAAAAGCCCGGATTCGGCGGCAGAATGACCGCTCCGAGACGTGCCAGCTTCAGCATGTTTTCCAGATGAATCGCCGAATACGGCGTTTCGCGCGGCACCAGAATCAGTTTGCGCTGCTCTTTCAGCATCACGTCGGCGGCACGCTCGATCAGATTGTCGCTCAGTCCGCCGGCAACGGCTGCCAGCGTGCCGACGGTACATGGGCAGATCACCATCGCATCGGCAGGATTGGAGCCCGATGCAATCGGTGCAAACCATTCGTCCCGCCCGAACACCCGTAGTTGTCCCGCCGGCACGCTAAACCAGCCAGACAGCTTTTCTTCTACCTCTGCCGCCCGCGACGGCAAGGATAAATCCATTTCCTGCGCCGCCACCACCTGCGCTACCTGCGAATACAGCAGCCACACCTTGCAGCGTGCCGCCAGCAGGCATTGCAGCAAACGGATCGCGTAAGGCATGCCGGATGCGCCGGTCAGCGCCAACGCTACCGTGGTATCCGGCTGCAGGTCCACATCCGGCGCGGAATACGGCCAGTCGATCATCGCGTTGCTCCTCCCAAGTCCGCTGCGCGCCCCGGCATTTTGCCCTCCTTGCGACCGATCAGGCGGCAAATGGACCTCTCCAGTATTGACTCGGGTGTATCCGCCACGATCTGCAATGGTGGCCGCGCAAGCGGAGTTGCGACATGGCGCCGTTGTCCCTGGGCGTCGAATTCGATTTCCGTCAGCGTGGTCAATGTGTGCTGGGAGCACTGTATGCGCTCACGCAATAATCGCTTGCCCGGCAACGCACTCCCTTCCGCTGTGCGGATACGGTGCCAATATGTCACTTCATCGGCAAAGATATAAACACTGGCCAGATCATAGGCGTGTTCGTCCGCTTCGCCGGGCAGGCGCACCCCCACCCACTCGGCAGCGGCGAGGTGCGTGGAGCAACACCCGAACAGCAAAGGCAACAGCCAGCGGCCAGCGTTCATGCATCCCTCCCGATTTCGTGGCGCTGCAGCAGGTGTGCACACAGCAGGCCGTTACTCAGGCCAAACAGCCAGGCGACAACGGCAAATAGCGGCAACAGATACCAGACTGCTGCATGCGGCACCAGCCAGACATAGGCCAGCGCCAGTTGTCCGACGACATGCGCAAACGCGGCAAGAATGCTCTGACTGACCGGGCCGAACCAGCGTGGCGGCAAAATGCGCGTCAGCGCCAGCACCAACAGACTGCAGAGTGCCCCCGCGAGGCTGAGAAAGAAACCCGGTGCGAGAAACGATCCCAGCACCAGGCTGGCTGCAATTACCCTGAGCATGGTGACCCATGCTGCCGCTCGCCAGCCCAATCGCGCCAGCACCACCAGCGTAACGATATTCGCCAGACCCGGCTTGATGCCGGGAATCGGCGACGGCAATCCAGCCTCGACCACCGCCAGCCCCACTGCCAACGCCGCCAGCCGTGCCAGCTGCATATCCTGCGCAGTGGGAACACACTCAATAGCTAACGCTGTCGAGCGCATGGTCGCTACCGGTCAATTCAATGCTGGTGCGATTCGGCAGGCATACCGCAGCCTGCCCCGGCCGCTCCAGCCATCCCTGCAGAACACAATACTGGCGCGGGCTCGGATCACTTTCAATACGCACCTTGCGGTTGGCGATATGTACCACGGTCGTCCCCAGCGGCCCGGGCACGGAGATCCGTTGATCGCTATCCAGCGATGCCTGGCGAAACACGGCACCACCGGCGCGAATCAGCACTGCATTCGAATGTTGTCCGCCGGGCACCGGGCTGACGGCGAGGACCGCACCCAAGCCCAGAGCGGCGACCAGCCAGTCTCCCGGGCGCAGCAAACGCAACCATTGCTTCATGGAAGCATTTCGCGATGGCGCACCAGCACCTGCTGCTCGCCGGCAAAACGGCGCGCCAGTCGCTCGACAAGATATACCGACCGATGCTGGCCGCCGGTGCAGCCGATCGCTACGGTCAGATAACTGCGGTTATCCTGGATGAAGCTGGGCAGCCAACGCAGCAGGTAGCCTTCGATATCGGCATACATTGCCTGCACGTCCGGCTGGGCCGCAAGGAAATCGACTACCGGCCGATCCTGGCCGGTCAACGGCCGCAAGCTGGTATCGTAATAGGGATTGGGCAGACAGCGGACATCGAACACCAGATCGGCATCCAGCGGTATGCCGTGCTTGAAGCCGAACGACTGACAGATCAGCGTGATGCGCGAACGATCCAGATCGACGAACTGCTTGACCCAATTGCGCAAGGCATTGGCATTGAGCTCGGAAGTATCGATGCGATGCCCCAGATCGCCCATCCGGCCGAGCATTTCCCGCTCCAGCGTAATCGACTCGGTAACGGTCAGCCTGTCCTGGCTGAGTGGATGACGCCTGCGGGTTTCGGAAAACCGCTTGACCAGTGTATCCACCTTGGCCTCAAGAAACATCAACCGGACATCGATGCCTTCGCTGCGGATTGCGTCGAGCTGGCGCGGCAGCGCTTCAATGCTGGGTCCGCCACGTACATCCACGCTGATCGCCAGATTGCGGTAATCCTCCTGATACAGGCAGCGCACTACCTCGGGCATGAAATTGACCGGCAGATTGTCGATACAGTAATAGCCGGCATCCTCCAGCACTTTCAGCGCCACGCTCTTGCCCGAACCGGACAAACCGCTGATGATGACCAGCTTCATTTCCGCCCTCTGTTGCGCAGCTGTTTGCGTCGCCATCACTATGCCTCACCCGATTCCATGTAGCGTTGCTGGCGCTCGATAAATTCACGGGTACTATCCATACCCCGCAGTTGCAGGATGTAATTGCGTACCGCCGCCTCCACCAGCACCGCCAGGTTACGGCCGGCAGCCACCGGCAGCACTACCCGCCGCACCGGCACCCCGAGCACATCCTGGGTGGCACGCTGCATCTGCAGCCGATCCAGCTGCCCCATGTTCTCCGGATTGGCCTTTTCCAGATGAATGATCAGTTTCAACGTCTTTTTCGGCCGCACGGCTGTTTCACCGTAGATGGCCTTGATGTTCAGAATGCCAAGCCCGCGCACCTCAAGGAAATCGCGTAGCAGTGCCGGACAGCGCCCTTCCAGTATCTCCGGGGCGACGCGGAACACCTCGACCGCATCGTCCGCAACCAGCCCGTGGCCGCGGCTGATCAGCTCCAGCGCCAACTCGCTCTTGCCCATGGCGCTGCCGCCTGTCAGCAGCACTCCGACTTCCAGCACGTCGAGAAACACACCATGCATGATGGTCGACACAGCCAGCGCCTTGGCCAGATAGAAGCGCATCACCTCCATCAGATACGGGCTTTTTTCCGGCGAGCAGAACAGCGGCACGCATGCCGCCTCACACGCTTCGATCAGCTCCTGCGGCACTGTCTCACCGTTGGCGACAATCATTGCCGCCATCTGGTTCGAGAACAATTGCGTCAGCGACGCACGCAGCGTCGAATCGTCCAGCTGGCGCAGGTAGGCGATCTCGGCCACACCGAGCACCTGCACCCGATTCGGGTGGACAAAATTCAGGTGACCGACCAGCGACAGGGTCGGCTTCTGCACGATATCGTTGGTCAGCAGATTATCGGCGCCCGCCTTGCCTGCCACCCAGACCAGCTGCAGTTTCTTGGCATTGTCCTCGTAGAGCTGGCGCACGCTAACCTGCGGCATTCTGCTCTCCCCATTGCGTCAGCAGACGGTGCAACGTCTGCGCATCCGGCGCTGCCAACAGTTGCTCGCGCAACACTCTGGAACTGAACAATTGCGCCAGCTCGGACAACAGCTGCAAGTGCAGATCATTGGCCTGATCCGGCACCAGCAACACAAACAGCAGACTGACCGGCTTGCCGTCGGGAGCATCGAACAGGATCGGCGCTTTCAGCCGGATCAACACTCCCACCGCCTCGCGCAATCCCTTGATGCGTCCATGCGGAATGGCAACACCATGCCCCAAACCGGTGGAGCCAAGGCGCTCACGCGCAAACAGGCTGTCGAAAACCGTGCTGCGCGACAGCTTTTCGGAATTTTCCAGCAACAAACCAACCTGCTCGAACACGCGTTTTTTGCTGCCGACATCCAGATCAAAAAAAACGTTGCCCGGCGGCAATATGTTCTTAATTTGACTCATGCTTCCCACGCCACAACACGGGGATATTCGCCGCCCCGCAGAAGATCCGATTGTAATCCGATTCCCGGCGGGCCTGAGCGCATCCACGCGAGAAAAAAGGGGCGCCGTGCGACGCCCCTTGCAACAAGTTAACCACAAATCCCAGTCTGTACCCCGCAAACGAGCCGGTCGGGTCTGGTACCCGGCCTGGTGCGGCTATCAGGCAACTTCGTCGGACAGAGGCTGATGCTTCAGCGCGCCGTCATGGCGGCGACCCTCGAATTTTTCCTTGTGCTTCAGAACCTGCCGATCCAGCTTGTCGATCAGCGAATCGATGGCTGCGTACATATCCTCTTCAATCGCTTCGACATGGATATCCTTGCCACTCAGATGGACATTTGCTTCGGCTTTCTGGTTCAGCTTGTCTACCGACATGATGACATTGATGTCGATGACATGATCGAAATGGCGCGAAATGCGATCCAGCTTCGATACTACGTAATCGCGGATTGCCGGTGTGATTTCCAGGTGATGCCCACTCAGGTTCAGATTCATATGCTTCTCCTAACATCAAATAAACCGCTCGGCATAATGTCTCACCGCTTTTCCGGCGGGAATGACATCACATCAGGCAGGACTTTTCATCTTCTTCAAAGGGATTTGCGCTGGTTAACGGGGGGTATGTGCATGGCTTCCCGGTACTTTGCAACGGTACGCCTTGCTACAACTATACCCTGCTTTGCCAGCAATTCGGAAATGGTGCTGTCCGAAAGCGGCTTTTTCTGGTCTTCGTTCGCAATCAATTGCTTGATCAACGCCCGGATGGCGATCGCAGAGCATTCACCACCGGTATCGGTTTCGACATGACTGCCAAAAAAATACTTCAGTTCGTAAATGCCACGCGGAGTCTGCATGAACTTCTGCGTCGTCACGCGGGAAATGGTCGATTCGTGCAAGCCGACCGCCTCGGCAATGTCGCGCAATACCAGCGGGCGCATCGCCACTTCGCCGTGCTCAAAGAAACGTGCCTGGCGGTCAACGATCTCCTGCGATACGCGCAGGATGGTATCGAAGCGCTGCTGCACGTTCTTGATCAGCCATTTGGCTTCCTGCAACTGCGACGCCAATTGCCCGCCACTGTCGCGATGACGGCTGAGAATGTCGGCATACATCCGGTTCACCCGCAATCGCGGCATTGCCGCAGGATTGAGGCTGGCAGTCCAGACCCCTTTGACTTGCCGCACAATCACATCGGCAACCACATAGCGCGTATCGGATTCACCGAACTGCGCCCCCGGCCGCGGGTTCAGGCGTTGAATGACATCCTGTGCCACACGCAGTTCCGTGTCGCTGCATTGCAGCAGGCGTTTCAGTCTATTGTAGTCCTTGCCAGCCAGCAGATCGAGATAGTCGGCAACGATACGCCGCGCCAATAGCGCCCCCGGCGCGGCGCCAGACAATACATCCAGTTGCAGCAGCAGGCATTCCTTGACGTTGCGCGCACCGGTACCGGCCGGCTCGAACGTCTGCAACAGGCGCAACGCGACCTGCAGCTCTTCCGGTTCGACGTCCAGTTCTTCCGGCAGCGCTTCGGCTATCTCGTCCAGCCCTTGGGTCAGAAAGCCGTCATCGTCGAGCGAATCGATCAACAATGTCACTAGCGCGCGATCGCGCTGATCCAGAGCGGTCAGGCGCAACTGCTGCTCCAGATGTTCACGCAGCGAGGGAACGCAGGCAACCATCTGCTGCAGATCGCCATCTTCGTCGTCACCGCGCGGAGAGCCATAGGAACCATCCTCGCCCCAGTCTTCGACGGCAATGGCATCGTCACCGGTGGCATTGTCATTATCGCTCTCGGATGCGGATGCTTCGGCCGTCTCGGCAGGCCCGCCGGGGTCGCCCGCAGCCTCCGGAGGCGCCATTGATGCGCCGTCGTCGAAATCTTCCGAGCGCTCCAGCAGCGGATTGTCCTGCAGGAATTTTTCGATTTCCTGATTCAGATCGAGAGTGGATAGTTGCAGCAGCTTGATCGACTGCTGCAATTGCGGAGTCAGTGTCAGTTGCTGCGAAAGCTTGAGCTGCAGGGATTGCTTCATCTCCCCCCCTGCACGCCATGCACTGCTCCCCGTAACCGGCCGGTCACGGCAAACGCACAGGAAACAATAACGGAACTCAAACTTTTCATCGGGCTATCAGGGCAATTCATGCAGCTACACGCCCGCAGCGGGCAATCGCAGAGTCGGATGGGTCAGAGCCGGAAATTCTCGCCCAGATAAACCTTGCGGACACATTCATTATAAACAATTTCTTCCGGCTTCCCGGACGCCAGTACGCCACCATCGTTAATGATATATGCCCTGTCGCATATGCCCAATGTTTCCCGGACATTGTGATCGGTAATCAGCACCCCGATGCCGCGTGCCTTGAGAAAACGGATGATTTTCTGGATGTCCAGCACCGCAATCGGATCGACACCGGCAAATGGCTCGTCGAGCAGAATGAATTGCGGATTGTTGGCCAGCGCACGGGCAATTTCGACACGACGACGTTCGCCGCCCGACAGAGCGATCGCCGGGCTATCACGCAGATGCGATACATGCAGGTCGTGCAGCAACTCCTCCAGACGCGCCTCAATCTTGCTCCTGTCGCTCTCGCCGAGCTCGAGAATGGCCTGGATATTCTGCGCCACCGTCATCTTGCGGAAAATCGACGCTTCCTGCGGCAGATACGACAAGCCCTGGCGCGCGCGGCGATGGATCGGCCAGTGGGTGATATCCTGCCCACCCAGTTCGATCCGCCCGCCATCGGCGGCCACCAGGCCGACAATCATGTAGAAGCTGGTCGTCTTGCCTGCGCCGTTCGGGCCGAGCAAGCCCACTACCTCGCCCTCGTCGATAGCCATCGACACATCCCGCACCACGGTGCGGGACTTGTATTTTTTGCGCAGGTTGTTAACTACCAGTTGTTTCATCAAGGCGTCGATCGGTCGGAATTATTCTTCGCGCGGCTTGGCAATCGCCGGCGCTGCTTTCAGCGGCAATGGTGCCGATGCCGGAGCACTGCCGGCGGGAGCGGGTGCAACTGCAGCCTTGGGCTGAATCACCATGCGCACCCGGCCCTGGCTGGCAGCCGGCCTGGATTGATCGGCCGGCCCGACGCGGAACGTCTCGCTCACAGCATCGTAAAAAATGTAATCGCCGCGAATCTCATCGTTGTTGCGCTTCAGGCGCGCCTTCTGGAACAACTCGACCTGATTGCGCTTGCCATCGTATTCCAGTCGCTCGGCCCAGCCCTCGATGTATTCGTCGGCACCGTCACGCTTCTGGCGAAACGACAACGGCCGACCGATTGCCGTCGCATACTGCGTCTTGTCCGCATCCTGGCGCACGCTGACCTTG
>CALMFQ010000498.1 GCA_937863215.1 uncultured Pseudomonadota bacterium | reverse complement strand
CCCGCCGCAGTGCAGGAGCCAATAATGAAAATCGCACCGGAAGGTGCGTTTTTCATTATTGGCCGTGCCATGTGTGTTCGGCGTTCAGCACATATGCTGACCACCGTTCATGGCAATGTTGGCGCCGGTCATGAATGCTGCGTCGTCGGATGCGATGAAGCTTACCAGCGCGGCAATTTCCTCCGGCTTGCCCAGGCGGCCGACCGGAATGCCGGCAACGATCTGGTTGCGCACTTCTTCCTTAACCGCCATCACCATTTCGGTGCCGATGTAGCCCGGCGAGATGGTATTCACGGTCACGCCTTTTTTTGCCACTTCCTGCGCCAGTGCCATGCTGAAACCGTGGATACCGGCCTTGGCAGCGGAATAGTTGGTTTGGCCAAACTGGCCCTTCTGGCCATTGATCGACGAGATGTTGATGATCCGGCCCCATCCCTGTTCGCACATTTCATCGATCACCTGCTTGGTGACGTTGAATACGCTGTCCAGATCGGCGTGCATTACCGCATCCCACGCGGCCTTGTCCATTTTCTGCAGGCGCCCGTCGCGGGTAATGCCGGCGTTGTTGACCAGTACCGAAATCGGCCCGATTTCCTGATGAATCCTGGCGACAGCTGCGGCGCAGGATTCAAAATCCGTCACATCGCATTGCACGGTGGCGATATCGTGGCCGGCCTCGTTCATCCTGGCCTGCCAGCCTTCATGTTTGCCCGCTGTGGTGTAGGTTGTTACCACCTTGTAACCAGCCTGGGCCAGACGGATACAGATGGCGGTGCCAATGCCGCCCATGCCGCCGGTTACCAGTGCTACTTTTTTTGTCATGAATGTCTCCTTTGTAAGAATGAAATCAAGCCAGGCAATCGAGTAAATCGGCAGGAACCGACCGCTGGTCAGATCGGTTCCGCAACAATCGGCGAACATAGCAGCGCTTTATTGCATCTCTGTTATCGTTGGGTGCCAGTTCAGGCTCTGTTGACACGGGTGTCGCAGAGCCTAGGCCCGTGGCCATTTACTGGCTATCGGGTATAACCCGCAGTTTCTCTCTTTAAGCATAGCAATGGCAGCAGGCTCCGGTCTGCAGCCTGGCAATCATCTTCGCACATTGGCGATGGATCGCCGCAGTCGTTGTCATTGGCGTCGGCGCAGTGCTGGCTATAATCCAGACAATCTTGTTTGCAGGGTTGTTCTCATGTCGGGTGCCGTTTTTGATTTGCCCAAGGCGCTGGAAATCGTCGGTGGCGATGCGGAACTATTGAACATGGTGTTGCAGGTCTTTGTCGACAGCAGCCCGCCGCTGTGGCAGCAGTTGCTCGACCCGGCTGCGTCGCACAGTGATGATGCCGTTCGCGAAATCGCGCATCGCCTCAAGGGCGGCGCCGCCAGCATTGCTGCGGATTGCCTGGCCGACGTATGTTGGCGCATCGAAACCGCCGCGCGTGCCGGCGATCGCAGTATCTGGCAGGCGAGCCTGCCGGAGCTGGCGTTACAGGCGCAGGCGGCGCTGCTGGCGGTCAACGAGCATTTGCAGAAGCCGCTAAAACCGGCTTAAATTGAATATCGCCGATTCACCCCAAGCCAGGAGACACTTATGAATATGACAGTACGGCGCGCGATCGTACTGGCAGTGATCGTAGGTCTGCTCATTCCCTCCGCGGTGATCAGTTATTTCACCCTGCAAGGCCAGCGCAATACCTTGACCGAGCAGTTGAAGAAAGATCACGCGCGGCTGACCGACATTCTCGTATTGGGCATGCAGGAGCCGCTGTGGAATCTCAGCGCCGATGCCGGCATGCCGTTACTGAATTTGATCATGGACGACGAGCGGGTGGTGCGGGTGGTGGTGACCGATCCGGCTCTGGGCGTATTCCTGCAGGCGGAACGGCCGGAGCGTCGCCGTAGTCGTCTGTTCCAATTGCGCAAGACTGTGGTTTATCAGGGCAGTGAAATCGGTCAGGTCATGGTCGAGGTCGATAGCGGCATGCTGGAAGCTCTGCTGGCCAACGATCGCAACAAGTTGCTGCTGACTCTGGGTGGGCAATTGCTGGTGAGTCTGGCACTGATCATGGTGCTGATGCAGGCACGCATCGTGCGGCCGCTGATGCGCCTGACGCGCGACTCGGAGCGCCTGGCGGCGCGTGAGCTGGATCGGCCGTTCAACTGGCATGGCACCGATGAGCTGGCGGCGCTGGGGCGCAGTCTCGAATCGACCCGGACTTCGCTGCAGACACTGTTCGGCGAGCTGGAAAACAAGAACCGTGCACTGGAAAGCGATATCGCGGTGCGCAAGCAGGTGGAATACCAGCTGCGCGTCAGCGAGGAACGCTACCGCCGCCTGGTGGAATCGACCCGGGTCATTCCGTGGGAAGCGCAGGCCGGCAGCTGGCGTTTCAGCTATGTCGGCCCGCAGGCAGAGGCTCTGCTCGGCTATCCACTGTCGATGTGGTATCAGGAAGGCTTCCTCACCAGCTACCTGCATCCGGATCATCGCCATATGGCCTACCAGATTTTCGGCGAGAGCCTGCCGGATCAGATGGAACGTGAATTCGAATGTAAATTGCTGGCGGCCGACGGGCGCAATGTCTGGGTGTCGATGGTAGCGTCGGTGCTGGCCGGCAAGAACGGCGAAAAATACCTGCAGGGCTATTTCATCGATATCAGCAGTCGCAAGAAAGTCGAAGAAGAGCTGATCCATTACCGCAATCATCTGGAAGACCTGGTGCAGGCGCGCACTGCCGAGCTGGCGTCGGCCAACAACGAATTGCAGGCATTCAGCTATTCGGTATCGCACGACCTGCGCGCGCCGCTGCGTACCGTCGATGGCTTCGGTCAGGCGCTGGCCGAGGATTATGGCGACAAGCTGGACGAGCAGGGGCGCGACTACATCAACCGCATGCGCCGCGCTACGCAGCGTATGGGCGAGTTGATCGACACGCTGTTGAATCTGGCGCGGCTGGCGCGTAGCGAGATGCATTGCGAGATTCTCAGCCTGTCGCTGCTGGTGCAGACCGTGCTGGAAGAGCTGCAGAACACCGATCCGCAGCGTAAGGTGGAACTGCTGGTGGCACCGGATGTGTTTGTCCATGCCGACGGCAAGCTGCTGCGTTCGGCCGTTTACAACCTGCTGTCGAATGCGTGGAAATTCACTTCCAAGGCACAAGGGGCAAAAATCGAATTCGGCGTCAAGGATAGTGCCGGCTCGCCGGTGTATTACATCCGCGACAATGGCGCCGGTTTCGACATGGCGTTGTCGAGCAAGCTGTTCGGCGCATTCCAGCGGCTGCACACGATCCACGAATTCGAGGGCATCGGTGTCGGCCTGGCGACGGCGCAACGCATCATTCATCGCCATCGCGGCGAAATCTGGGCCGAAGCCGAGCCGGGCAAGGGCGCGACCTTCTATTTCACGCTGGGCGCCAATGGTAACGAG
>CALMFQ010000497.1 GCA_937863215.1 uncultured Pseudomonadota bacterium | reverse complement strand
GGTCTATCTGTTCGTTATTTTCGTGTTTGAGCCGGCATTAGGTTGGTTCTCGGTGATCGGCGCGGTGATTCTGGTCGTGCTGGCGATTGCCAATGAGCGGATGTCGCGCCCACCGCTGGAAGAAGCACAGAAGATCAGTATTCAGTCAGCTGCGATTGCCAGCAACAATCTGCGCAATGCCGAAGTAATCGAGGCATTGGGGATGCTGCCGCAGATTCGCAAGCGCTGGTTCGAGGCACACCAGAAATTCCTGCATCTGCAAGCGCAGGCGAGTGACCGTGCCGGTCTGCTGACCGGCACAACCAAGTTTGTGCGTATTTCGATGCAGTCACTGATTCTGGGACTGGGTGCCTTGCTGGTTCTGGAAGGCAAGATGACTTCCGGGATGATGATCGCTTCATCGATTCTGGTCGGCCGCGCACTGGCGCCGGTTGAGCAGCTGATTGGTAACTGGAAACAGTTCGTATCTGCCCGTAGTGCCTATCAGCGTCTGAAAGAGCTGCTGGATGCCCACCCGCAGCGCAAATCTGGTATGCCTCTGCCACGTCCAGCCGGCAATATCACGCTGGAAAACGTCACGGCAGCAGCGCCGGGTTCGCGTAATCCGATTCTCAAAGGCGTGAGCTTGGCTATTGATGCTGGCGATGTGGTTGCTGTTATCGGCCCGAGTGCTTCCGGCAAATCGACTCTGTCACGTCTGCTGGTTGGGGTCTGGCCGGCAATGTCAGGAGCTGTACGCTTGGACGGCGCAGACATCTATCAGTGGAACAAGGATGAGTTAGGACCACATCTGGGTTATCTGCCGCAGGATATCGAGTTGTTTCAGGGTACGGTTGCCGAAAATATTGCCCGCTTTGGTGATATTGATTCCGAAAAAGTCATTGATGCTGCAACCAAAGCCGGCGTGCATGAGCTGATCCTGCGTTTGCCGCAGGGCTATGACACTCCATTGGCGGATGCGGGTGCATCCTTGTCTGGTGGACAGCGGCAGCGTATTGCCTTGGCTCGTGCACTGTACGGCGATCCTGCGGTCATCGTACTGGATGAGCCGAATTCAAATCTGGACGATCAGGGCGAGCTGGCGCTGGCCAATACGATCAAGGGACTGAAAGAGGCTGGCAAGACTGTGGTGCTGGTCACTCACCGGGTCGGCACACTCGCTGTGGCTGACAAGATTTTGCTGTTGCAGGATGGCATAGTGAAGGCATACGGGCCGCGTGATCAGATTCTGGGGGCCGCTGCTGCTGCACGTGCGCCGCAGAACGGTAATGCTGCCCAGCCTGCGGTGGCCGCCGCGCCGGGTAACCCGGCTGTTTCGAATGCATGAGATTAGGTCCGGATATTATGAAATCTGAGAAAACAGAAAATTTGTTGCCTGCTGAACAGCAGGCCCTTGATGTCAACGATATGCGGCCTCGTCGCTGGGGCTGGCTGATCCTGCTGCTCGGGTTTGGCGGATTTTTCCTGTGGGCCAGCCTAGCCCCGCTGGATCAGGGAGTGGCAGCCAACGGAATGGTTGTGGTTTCGGGTAGTCGCAAGTCAGTGCAACCGTTGGTGAACGGCAAGGTTGCAGCCATTCTGGTCAAGGATGGTGACACAGTGAAAAAAGGCCAAGTTCTGATTCGCTTGGACGACACCTTGGCTAAATCGCAACTGGATATTACCAAAAGCCAATTGTTTACCGCATTGGCTGTCGAAGCCCGGCTGATTGCCGAACGTGACAGCAAGAGTCAGGTTAGTTTTCCGGCCCGTTTGACAAAAGAAAGAGACGACACTCGCGCTGCCAATGCCATTGTGCTGCAGAAACAGTTGTTTGAAACCCGTCAACGTAACTTGCGCAGTGAGCAGGCGGTGTTGCAGGAAACCATTGCCGGAATGGAATCTCAAGCCAAAGGCCTGGAAGAGTCAAAGAAAGCTAAGGAAGAGCAACTGCGCTTGCTGAAGGAAGAAATCCATGGTCAGCGCGAACTGGCCAGCGAAGGCTACCTACCGCGTAATCGCCTGCTGGAACAGGAGCGTCTCCTGGCTCAGGTCAACGGCGCCATTTCTGAGGATATCGGCAATATTGGCCGAACCCGCCGCGGCATTACCGAGATGAAGGCACGTATTGCCGCACAGGAACAGGCATTCCGCAAGGAAGTCGAGTCGGCTTTGACAGATATGCAGAAAGAAGCCGCCGGACAGAGTAGTCGTGCTGAATCGCTGACATTCGAACTGGCCAATACCGAAATCACGTCTCCGGCGGATGGAGTCGTCATGGGTTTATCCGTGCATACGGTTGGGGGCGTGATTCAGGCCGGCTCGTTATTGATGGATGTAGTACCGAAGGATGAAGCGCTGAAGATCGATACGCAGATCCCACCGCACCTGATCGACAAGGTAAAACCGGGCTTGGAGGTTGATATTCTATTCCCGGCATTCCAGCAATCCACTACACCGCATGTACCGGGCAAGGTGTTGACTGTATCGGCCGATGCATTGG
>CALMFQ010000496.1 GCA_937863215.1 uncultured Pseudomonadota bacterium | reverse complement strand
GCCTTGGCGTCGGCGCGCTCGCTTCTTTTCGATTCCCGCACCTTGTTGTCGTCGCTGTCTGCCTTGTCTTTGCGCTCGCCACCGCTGGCAGCATCGCCTGGCTTGCTTTCCGGCGTGGCCTTGAAGAAATTCGGCATGCTCGGCAGCAGCATCGGCTTCAGGTTTTCACCACCGGCAAAGCCGATCTGGTTCGGCCGGATGCCGAGCATTCCCTGCGGTGTCTGGATATAGGCCTCGCCGGTGTTGACTTTGTCGTAGGTGCCTGGCGCGACGTTGCCGAATGGATGTGCGCCGACCGGGACGAAAAACGGCTCGTGATCGGTGCCGCGGATACCGATGGTGGCCGTGGGAGTCCGGATCTTGTAATTCTGTTTGTTGAGGCTGCCGATGGCGCCGGTGATGGCGCGGAAACCGCCTTGCAGCAGCGAGAAAAAGCCGCGCTCGCTGCCGTCCTGTTTACCCTGATAGCTGAATTCGTCGATACGCACCCGTGAGTTGGCGCGGATCGCCATCATGCCGTTATCGTCGAGCCGAACCTGCGCCGAGCCGTCCGCGCCGGTGCTGACCAGATCGCCTTCGTTGACGATCTGACCCTTGGCGGCCGGGCGGACTTCGCCGGTGCGGCTGGTAACGCTGACGTCGCCGAACGAATAGAGAAATCGCCCTGCCGGGCCGGCGAGTGCGTCGCAGCCCCAGGCCAGCAGTACCGAATAGGCAATGATTCCAAGGCCGGTGCGGCCGCGGGATGAAGATTTGAGTGCGTGCATGGCTTGCTCCGGCGCGGGTCAGCGAATGTCGTAACGGACTGTCAGCAGGTATTCGGTGCGCCGATAGTCGTTGATTTCGATGTTTGAGCGGTTGCGGGTGTAGCTGATTCCTGGTCTGACCGAAACGTCGCCGATCATGCGCCACACCAGTCCCGCTGCGGCCTCGGTCTGGATATCGCGGCGCATGTAGTCGAAAGCGAAATTGCTGTTGTCGTAGCGGCCGTATTGCTTGCCGAACGATGCGTAGCAATCGAGATTGGGCAGCGCGGCGAATTGCAGTGCGCCGCGCAGCCCGGTCAGGCGCTTGTCACCATCGGGGCGTTCGTTGACGGCGTTTTCCTTGCCGCCGAAACCGGCCAGGAACAGCATTGCGTTGTTGTCGCCCAGCGCTTCGAGCCAGCTCAGGCCGGCCACCGTCTGGTTGACGTCGTTGACCATGCCCGCTTCCTGGCGGTAGCGCAGCCGGCTGTATTGCACGAACGGCGTCAACGCCGTAGCCGCGCCCGGCATCCAGCGCCATTCCAGCGCACCGCCGTTGGCGTCGCGCGTCGGCAGGTCGTTCTGGCGCAATTTCTCGCCACTCAGCAGCAGTTTCAGCTGGTTGTTCTGCGGCCCGAAAGTTGCACCGCCACGCAGGTTGGCGGTGCCGAAATTGTTGTCCTTGTGGTGGATGAAATTGCGGTATTTGACGTCGGCGCCGAGGAACAGCCCGACTGTGTCGCTGGCGGCGTGGGTCAGCTCCGCGCCGGCGCCGAAAATGCCGGCATTGTCGGTTTTGGCCAGACTGTCGCCGGTCAGCGTCAGATCGCTGTTGAAAATCGGCACGTAAATCGTGGATTTGCCGGTAGCGAAATTGATGTTGTCGTCGTGGCCGAGCGCGGTTTCCAGATAGCCGCTAACCCTGGTTCTGGCGCTGTTGTTGCGCTTTTCGATCTCGTGCAGATAGGCATTGATCGCCGCGCGCGCCGCGGCAGGGGGATTGAGCTGCTGCAAGGCCTCGAATTCGCTTTGCGCGCGGCTGTAATCGCCCATGGCAAAATAGGCGCGGCCCATTTCCAGACGCGCACCGGCATGATTCGGATTGCTCTGGATGCTGCGTTCCAGCGTCAGGCTGGCGCGCGCCGGTTCATTGTTTTCCAGCCAGGCGCTGCCGAGCAGGTAATCGTAGCGCGCATCACCGGCCAGTTCGGTTTCGTGCGGCGCTAATAGCGGTAGCGCTTCTTTGGCGCGCCCTTGGTTGACCAACTGTTCGGCCTGGTTGACATCATCGGGCGCCGCGGCAGATGCGGTGCCGTGCAAAAGCAGGCTGCTCAGGCCCAGACAGAGGAATTGGTACAGCGGTTTGCGTACAGACATGGCCCCCTCGGATCGTAAAACGACGGGGCAAATCCCCGCGAGGTTTTACTATAGAAAACCATGCGCAAAGGGAGGAGTTTTGTCGGTTCGCTGTGTGAGGGCTGGGCGGAATAGACTTAATGCGCTCTGCATCCTCACCAATAAATGGTAGCCGTCAGAATGACCCGCCGAACCCGAATGTGAGTTGCCAGGCATGCGGGTTGCCATGTCCAGTGATCGGCTCACGCGCCTGATTCAGCCAGTCCAGATCGAGCAACAGATTCAGGCTGCGCGGCGCGGTCGTGCGCAGTCGCAACCCTGAGTAGGGTACCCAGCGGCTATCACTACTACGCTTGTCTGGCTCGCTGACCTGCACCGACCAGTTCATCGCGCCGCCACGCAGGTCGAGGGCGATGCCGTCGCCATGCAGCGAATAGGCTCCGCTAAGATAGCCGGCGCGTGTCCAGGCAGTGCTTTGCGAGCCGCTGCGTTCCTTGCGCGCCAAGGCTCCGGCCTCCAGTGCCCATTGCCGGCCGAGCCGCAGGCCGAACAGCAGCTTGGCGCCGCCACCGGCAGTGTCTACTGGCTGGCATGTGTGGCCGGCTTGAGCGGAATCGCTGCAGCTGGTCTGCTGGTTGCCCAGTGCCATGTCCAGCCAGAACAGCGGATCGAGCGCGAAACCGCCGTACAGGGCTGGGTCGGCTGCGGCAGGAGTGGCGTTTAGCCCCAGCCCTGAAGCCAGCAGCAGGGCGCGTGCAGAGCGCTTCACAGCCCTAGTCGTTGCCAGATCGTCCTGACCGTGGCGGCGGTATTGAGAGTGTAGAAATGCAGTCCAGGTGCGCCGCCGGCCAGCAGTTTTTCACATAGTGCGGTGACTACGTCCAGACCCAAGGCTTTGACCGATGCGCTGTCGTCGCCAAAGCTTTCCAGCTTCAGCCGCAGCCAGCGTGGGATTTCAGCACCACAGGCGTCGGAAAAGCGCGCCAGTTGGGTGAAATTGTTGATCGGCATGATGCCTGGCACGATCGGTATTTCCACACCCTGCTTGCGCACTTCGTCGACAAAGGCGAAATACGCATCCGGGTTGAAGAAATACTGGGTAATCGCAGCATCTGCGCCGGCCTTGGCCTTGCGCACGAAGTTGGCGATGTCGGCATGTGCCGACGCTGCCTGCGGATGGTATTCCGGGTAGGCGGCCACTTCGATGTGGAACCAGTCGCCATGCTCGGCGCGGATGAATTCCACCAGTTCGTTGGCGTAGCGGAATTCACCGACTTCTACCATGCCGGACGGAATGTCGCCGCGCAGCGCGACGATGCGCTTGATGCCGTTATCGCGATAGGTTTGCAGCAGTTCGCCGATTTTTCCCCGCGTCGAGCCGATGCACGACAGGTGCGGTGCGGCCTGCAGGCCAGCCTGCTGGATTTCCAGCACCGCGCTCAGGGTGCCGTCCTGGGTGGTGCCGCCGGCACCGAAGGTGACCGAGAAATAATCCGGCCGCAGCGCCGCCAGCTGCTGGCGCGTGGCGCGCAGTTTTTCTGCGCCTTCCGCCGTTTTCGGCGGGAAGAATTCAAAGCTGAGTGTACGTTGTGTGGTCATGATGTTCACCATGCAAAACGAGACAGGCGGTTGATCCTGTCTCGTTGGTTACGCCCATGAAACAGGTCTTAGTAGCGGTAGTGATCCGGCTTGTAAGGGCCGTCCTTGCTCATGCTCAGATAGGTCGCCTGCTCGTCGCTCAGACGCGTCAGGTTGGCGCCGATGCGCTGCAGATGCAGCCGTGCCACTTTTTCGTCCAGATGCTTCGGCAGCACGTACACTTCGTTTTCGTAGCTTTCGCCACGGGTGAACAACTCGATCTGCGCCAGTGTCTGGTTGGTGAACGAGTTGGACATCACGAACGACGGGTGGCCGGTGGCACAACCCAGGTTCACCAGACGGCCTTCGGCCAGCAGGATGATGCGTTTGCCGTCCGGGAAGATGATGTGGTCAACCTGTGGCTTGATGTTTTCCCACTGGTACTGACGCAGCGCCGAGACTTCGATTTCGCTGTCGAAGTGGCCGATGTTGCAGACGATGGCCTGATCGCGCATTTTCTTCATGTGCTCATGAGTGATCACGTTGACGTTGCCGGTGGCGGTAACGAAGATGTCCGCCTTGTCGCAGGCTTCATCCATGGTGACTACGCGGTAGCCTTCCATCGCTGCCTGCAGGGCGCAGATCGGGTCGATTTCGGTGATCAGTACGGTTGCACCGAGGCCGCGCAGCGATTGCGCCGAGCCTTTGCCTACGTCGCCGTAACCTGCAACCACTGCGACCTTGCCGGCAACCATTACGTCGGTGGCGCGTTTGATGCCGTCCACCAGCGATTCGCGGCAACCGTACAGGTTGTCGAATTTGGATTTGGTCACCGAGTCGTTGACGTTGATTGCCGGGAACGGCAGCGCGCCGTCCTTGGCCATCTGGTAAAGGCGCTTGACGCCGGTGGTGGTTTCTTCGGTCACGCCCTGGATGCGTTCCAGTTGGCGAGAATACCAGGTCGGATCCTTGGCCAGACGAGCCTTGATCGAGTTGAACAGCGCAATTTCTTCTTCATTGGTCGGATGCGAGATCACCGACTGATCCTTTTCCGCCTTAGCGCCGAGGATCAGCAGCAGCGTGGCGTCGCCACCATCATCCAGAATCATGTTGGCGCCGATGTCGTTAGGCCATTCGAAAATTCGGTGGCTGTAATCCCAGTACTCATCCAGCGATTCGCCCTTGTAGGCAAACACTGGTGTGCCAGCCGCAGCAATCGCGGCAGCGGCGTGATCCTGGGTCGAGAAAATGTTGCAAGACGCCCAGCGAACTTCGGCTCCCAGTGCCTGCAGGGTTTCGATCAGCACCGCAGTCTGGATGGTCATGTGCAGCGAACCGGTGATGCGTGCGCCACGCAGCGGCTGTTCGCGGGCGTATTCCTTGCGCAGCGCCATCAGGCCCGGCATTTCGGTTTCGGCAATGCGGATTTCCTTGCGGCCCCAGTCGGCCAGCGCGATATCGGCAACTTTGTAATCGGTGAAATTGTCAGCCACAGCGTGTACTCCTTGCTACGTGTGGCCGGGGAGGGGATGCGGACTCACCCAAGCATCCCGTGCCCGGCACGGGTTTAGTCAGGTGAGCGCAGTTACGATCTTGTCCGAGCCTGGGACCGGCAAATGGCGGGTCTCGCAGCGCTCCTCGGTAGACTGACGATTATAGGCATTGCGGCGATTTTGTAAACCGCCGGCCGGCATCAGGCGCTTTCGCTCATGGTGGCGGAATCGAACAGCGTCACACGGTTGCGGCCGTCTTTTTTCGACTGGTACAGCGCCAGATCGGCCAGCTTTTGCAGGCGCGAGTCCGGTACCGGCAGCTGCTGGCTGGTCGAGGCAATGCCGATGCTGATCGACAGCGGAATCCGCTGGCCGTCGAAAACCGCTGTCAGCGCTTCCACCGCGCGGCGAATCGATTCGGCGAGGAAGTATGCGCCGGCAGCGCTGGTGTGCGGCAGCAGCAGGCAGAATTCCTCCCCGCCAATCCGCGCCAGCGTATCGGTTTCGCGGCGGATTTGCGTCGTGATCGCGGTTGCCACCAGCTTCAGGCATTCGTCGCCGATTGCGTGGCCCCAGGTATCGTTGATGCGCTTGAAATGGTCGATATCGAGCAGCAGCAGCGACAGGTCGCTGCCGTCGCGGCGCATGCGGCTCAATTCCTGCTGATAGGCCTGATCGAAATAGCGGCGGTTGGGCACGCCGGTCAGCGCATCGGTATTGCTCATTTCCTCCAGCTTGCGATTCGCCGCTTCCAGCGCTTCGGTGCGCTCGCGCACCCGGTTTTCCAGGATTTCGTTCTGCGCCCGCTGTGCTGCCAGCAACGCCTGTTGCGCCGACAGGGTTTCCTGTTGCGATGCCTGGCGCTGCTTGCGTTCGCGATTGAAGCGGTCGGCCATCGCCAGCGACAGCAATACCACTTCCAGCGCCGAGCCCGCCTGTGCCGCATATTCGGTGAACAGATTGCGCGGCACGATGCCGAATTTGTTCATTGCCAGAATCGTGCCGCCGATCAGCACCGACGACCAGGACAGCACCAGCAGTCGTGCCGGCTTGAAGCCGCGCCCCCACAGCACGCTGGCGGCACACATGATGCCGACGATGGTGAGCATCGCATTGGCGATGGTGAGCCGGATCGCCAGGTGATAGGGCAGCCAGAATGCAGCGCTTGCCGTGACGACTGTCAGCAGCAGCATCGCGATCAGGGCGGCGAACAGCCGCGGCATCTGCTGTTGCAGGTGCAGAAACTGCATGTTGAACCAGGTGCCGAAAGTGGTTGCCAGCGATAGCAGCACCACAATGCTCTGATCGTTCCACTGGGTTGCATCCGGCCACAGATACTGGAACGCGAAGCCGTTCAGGGCGGCCATGAAACCGGTCATGCATGCGGTCCACAGCACGTAGATCAGGTACGACCAGTCGCGGATGCCGAGAAACAGCAGCAGGTTGTAGGTCAGCATTACGATCATGCAGCCGAAGTACAGGCCGAACAGCATGCTTTCGCGCTGATCGTGGGCGTCGCGGGCCGCCGGCTCCCACAGCGTCAGCGGCAGCTGCAGCGCGCTGGAGGTCTGCACATGGAAATACAGCTGCAGCTTTTCGTTCGGCTCCAGGTGCAGCGGCACGATGAAGTTGCGGTGCCAGTAGCTGCGCGCCGCGAACGGGTATTTGTCGCCCAGTTGCCAGTGCTGGTCGGTGCCGGCTTCGGAGATGGCATAGACATTGATGTAATCGAGCACCGGATAGGCGATTTCCAGATGCCGTTCCAGCACGCTGTTGCCGGCATTCTGCAGCGTTACACGGAACCAGTGTGGCTGGCTGGTGTAGCTGAGATTGAGGTTGTCGTTGTGGTTTTCCCGCCAGGCGCTGGCGGGCAGCGCCAATGCCGCATGCAACGACCGGTCGGCATCGACGGCAACGGCGTAATCGACCGCATTGCTGAGCGCCAGCCGCTCGCCGGATTCGCCCAGGCGTATGTCGCGGGCCTGCGCCGGTGCGATCAATGCCAGCAGGCACAAACACACGGCGCTTGCCAGCCGGTAAAAAGGGGAAAAGGCTCGGATGCGCATCATGGACTGAGTATAGGTGCTGCCGCTCAAGTAAAAATGGCTCCCGGCCTGCCGGCCGGGAGCCATGTGTGCATCCGTGCTATCGTCGGTCAGAACAGCAGGCGGCCCAGGTACCAGGCAAGGGCTGCGACTGCGGCACTGGCCGGAATCGTCAGTATCCACGCCCAGACGATGCCGCCGGCTACGCCCCAGCGTACGGCGGAAAACTTGCGCGCCGCACCGACACCGACAATCGCGCCGGTGATGGTGTGCGTGGTGGAAACCGGAATTCCCAGCGCCGAAGCCAGAAACAGCGTGATGGCGCCGCCACCTTCGGCACAGAAGCCGCCGACCGGCTTCAGCTTGGTCAGCCGCTGGCCCATGGTCTTGACGATGCGCCAGCCGCCCAGCATGGTGCCGGCAGCGATGGCAAAATAACAGGCGACGATCACCCAGGTCGGCGGCATCTGGGCGTGCGCATCGGCAGTACCGGCGGCGATCAGCGTCAGCCAGATGATGCCGATGGTTTTCTGCGCATCGTTACCGCCGTGTCCGAGGCTGTACAGCCCGGCCGACAGCAGCTGCAGGCGGCGGAACCATTTGTCGACGTGGCCCGGAGTCGAACGGTGGAACATCCAGGAAATGGCTACCATCAGAATCGAGCCGAGCACGAATCCCAGTAGCGGCGAAACCACGATGAAAGCGACAATCTTGAACAGGCTGGAGCCGACCAGCGCCGACGGGCCGGATTTGACCAGCGCCGCGCCGACCAGGCCGCCGATCAACGCATGCGACGACGACGAAGGAATGCCGAAATACCAGGTAATCACATTCCAGAAAATAGCCCCGACCAGGGTGCCGAATATCACGTACTGGTCGATGATGCCTGGATCGATGGTGCCTTTGCCGATGGCTGCCGCTACGTGCAGGGGGAAAATGGCTACGGCGATGAAATTGAACAATGCCGCCCACACCACCGCATGTTGTGGCCGCAACACTCCGGTCGATACCACGGTTGCGATCGAATTGGCGGCATCGTGAAAGCCGTTCATGAAATCGAACGCCAACGCCAGCCCCACCAGGAGGAACAGCACTCCCAGGCTCATATGCATTCCGGTCATGGCTGGCCTCAGGCGTTTTCGAGCACGATGGCTTCGAGCTTGTTCGCCACCGACATGCAACGGTCGGTTACCGTTTCCAGCAATTCATAGACGGCTTTCAGCTTGATCAGCTCGCGCGTGTCCTGTTCGTCGCGAAACAGGCGCGAAATGGCGCCGCGCATCACCCGGTCGCCGTCGCCTTCGAGCTTGTCGATCTCTTTGCAGGTGCGCAGGATGTCCTGCGCATGTTCGCCCGGCGCTTTCAGCAGGCTGACACCGTAGCGCACACGATCCACCGCCGAGATATTGATTTCCGCCAGCTGCAGCATGTCCGGCGTGGCTTTGCGTACATCGTACATGGTGAGGGTTTGCGCCAGGCTGTGGATCACATCGACGATGTCATCCATCGAACTGATCAGCTGGTGGATTTCGTCGCGGTCGAACGGGGTGATGAAAGTCTTGTTCAACAGCGCAATGGTTTCGTGGGTAACGGTATCGGCACGGTGTTCCGCGGATTCGATTGCGGCTACCAGCTCTTCGACGGACCGTCGCTCGCCGGTCAGGGTATTGACCAGATCAAGCAATTTTTTTGCAGAGAGTACGGCTTGCTCGGCGTGGGCATTGAACAGGTCAAAGAATTTGCCTTCCTGAGGCATGAAGCGAGCGAACATGTTTAACCATTTTGATGATGCAGAATTTCGAATTGTATCATTTGCTTCTGCAGCAGAAAAAACAAAACGGGGCCGAAGCCCCGTTGCGTGTTGTTGCGCTTACAGCCCGGCGTCGGCGCGTAGCGCTTCGGCCTTGTCGGTGCGTTCCCAGCTGAATTCCGGTTCTTCGCGGCCGAAGTGGCCGTAGGATGCGGTCTTGCCGTAGATTGCCCGCTGCAGGTCGAGCATCTGGATGATGCCTTTCGGACGCAGGTCGAAATGCTTGTCGATCAGTTCGACGATCTGCTGGTTGCTCAGCTTCGACGTGCCCCAGGTATCGACCATTACCGATACCGGCCGCGAAACACCGATTGCGTACGAAACCTGCACCTGGCACTGCTTGGCAATGCCGGCGGCAACGATGTTCTTCGCCACATAACGGCCGGCGTAGGCCGCCGAGCGGTCAACCTTGGACGGATGCTTGCCGGAGAACGCACCACCGCCGTGCGGTGCTGCGCCGCCGTAGGTATCGACGATGATCTTGCGCCCGGTCAGGCCGCAGTCGCCCATCGGACCGCCGATGACGAAACGGCCGGTGGGATTGATCAGATAACGCGGGTTCTTCATCAGCTCGGTCGGCATGATCGGCTTGACGATCTCTTCGATCACCGCTTCGCTCAGTTGTGCGTGCGATACGTCCGGGTGGTGCTGGGTCGAGATGACGATGGTGTCGATTTCGATGGCCTTGCCGGTTTCTGCGTCGTAGCGGATGGTGACCTGCGATTTCGCATCCGGGCGCAGCCACGGCAGGCGGCCGTCCTTGCGCAGCTCGCTCTGGCGCTGCATCAGCCGGTGCGCATAATAGATCGGCGCCGGCATCAGTTGCGGCGTTTCGTTGCAGGCATAGCCGAACATCAGGCCCTGATCGCCGGCGCCCATGTCCAGATCCAGTCCCTTGCCTTCGTCAACGCCCTGGGCGATGTCGGGCGACTGCTTGTCGTAGGCCACCAGCACCGCGCAGGTCTTGTAGTCGAAACCGATGTCGGAGCTGTCGTAGCCGATGCGCTTGATGGTGTCGCGCGCGATCTGGATGTAATCGACGTTGGCATGGGTGGTGATTTCGCCGGCCAGTACTACCAGACCGGTGTTGACCAGCGTTTCGGCGGCCACGCGGGCCGATTTGTCCTGCTGCAGGATCGCGTCCAGAATCGAATCGGAAATCTGGTCGGCAACTTTGTCGGGATGTCCTTCGGATACCGATTCCGAAGTGAACAGGAAGGAATTGCTCATCTCTCTCTCGCGCTTTGGCTTTTATTTGTGAATGGGAAAACGGGTAGAATATCAAATCCCGACTGAAACACAACGAATGATGACGAAAGTTGCGCTGGGCCTGTTTGCGGCGCTGCCCTTGTGGCTGATTCATGCATTGGGCATTGTGCTGGGCGAACTGGTTTTGCGCCTTTCGTCCGGCTTTTCCTCCAAGCTGCGCGCCAATCTCGCCGATAGTGGTGTGGCGGCCGACGCGGCCGGGTTGCGCCGGCTGATCCGGCGCAACGCCCACGAAACCGGCAAGGGCGCGCTCGAATTGTTAGTGGCTTGGGGCCGCAATCCGGCCGGTGTGGCACGACTGATCCGCGCTTGCGATGGCTGGCAGCATGTCGAAGCGGCACTGGCTGCCAAACGCGGCCTGCTGTTCGTCACTCCGCATCTGGGGGCTTACGACATCGCCGGCCGTTATTTGAGCTCGCGCCTGCCATTCCCGCTGACCGCGATGTATCGCCCGCCCAAGCTCAAATGGCTGGAGCCGCTGATGAATGCCGGCCGTGCGCGCGGCAACGGCAAGACCGCCCCGGCTACGGCGCAGGGCGTGCGTCAACTGTTCAAGACATTGCGTAGCGGCGAGGCGGTGGTGATCCTGCCGGATCAAGCTCCGGGCGAGGGTGGCGGCGTCTGGGCGCCGTTTTTCGGCAAGCCGGCGTACACCATGACACTGCCGGCGCGCATGGCCGAATCGACCGGTGCCGCGGTGCTGTTTTTCTACGGCGAACGCCTGCCGTTCGGGCGCGGTTACAAGGTGCATATCCGCCCGCTGCAGGGCGCATTCAGCGGTGCACCGCAACACGATGCCGAATTGCTCAATCGCAACGTCGAAGCGCTGATCCGCGAATGCCCGGCGCAATATCTGTGGAGTTACAACCGCTACAAGGTTCCCGCCGGCGTGGCCAGGCCGGAGGCCGGCGCATGAGTTGGCATGTGAAGCTTGGCCTCCGTCTGTGGCGCGGCGTCTCCTGCCTGCCTACTACCGTGGTGGCCGGGATTGCCTACGCTGTCGGCTGGTTGTTGTTCCCGCTTGGCGGCCGCGTCACCATGATCAACTTGCGCCTGTGTTTCCCCAGCATGAGCGAGCCCGAGCGGCGCAAGCTGGGGCGACGGCATTTCATGCGCCTGGCGCGCAGCGTGCTGGAGATGGGCATTCTCTGGTGGGCGCCGGCCAGACGAGTGATGGGGCTGGTGCGGGTCGAGGGGCGCGAGCACCTGGACCGCATCAAGGGGCAGCCGGTTATCATCCTCACGCCGCATTTCGTTGGTCTGAACATGGGCAGCGCTAAATTCGCCGACGTCTGGCCCGGTTCGATGGCGTTTTACAGCAAGCAGAAAAACCCGCTGTTCGACCAGTTGCTGCTGCAGGGGCGGCTGCGTTTCGGTACGCCGGAGCTGTTCGCCAAGCAGGATGGCCTGCGCCCGGTGGTCCGCAGGATTCGCGACGGTGTGCCGCTGGTGTTCCTGCCCGACATGGATTTCGGCCGCACCGATTCGGTGTTCGTGCCGTTTTTCGGCACCGATTGCGCCACCGTCACCACGCTGTCGCGGCTGGCGCAGCTGACCAAGGCGAAAATCGTACCTTGCATCACCCGCCAATTGTCGGCGTCCGAAGGCTATGAAATGCGCCTCTATCCGGCCTGGGACAATTTCCCCAGCGGCAATATGGAAGCCGATGCACGGCGCATGAACGAATTCATCGAGCAGCGGGTGCTGGAAATGCCCGATCAGTATTACTGGGTACACAAACGTTTCGGTACTCGCCCGCTTGGCGAGCGCAATCTCTACAAATAAGTTCCACTATGCGTTTTGTCGTTTTCCTGCTGTGGCTGATGCATTTCCTGCCACTGTCGATCCAGGCCGCAATCGGCAACGGCCTTGGCTGGGTGCTGTACAAACTGGCGCGCAGCCGTACCAGGGTCGCACGCATCAACCTGAAACTGTGTTTTCCCGAGCTGAGCGATACCGAGCGCGAAACACTGGTGCGCAAGCACGTGCAATCGTTCATGCGTGGCGCACTGGATCACGGTCTGTTGTGGTGGGCGCCACGTCGGCGGCTGGAAAAACTGATCCGCATCGAAGGGCTGGAGCACTGGCTGGCCGTCAAGGATCAGCCGGTAATCTGGCTGGCGCCGCATTTCATGGGACTGGATGCCGGTGGCACGCGGCTGGCGATGGATTACCCGGCCGTATCGATGTACGGCCAGCAGAAAAATCCCTACGTGATGCAACTGCTGCTGCGTTCGCGTACCCGCTTTGGTACTGCCGAGCTGTATTCGCGTCAGGACGGCATCAAGCCGGTAATCAAGGCGATTCGCAAGGGCTTGCCGTTCTATTACCTGCCGGACCAGGATTTCGGCGCCAGCGATGCGGTTTTCGTGCCATTTTTCGGCGTCTCCGCCGCCACCGTTACCGGCCTGTCGCGACTGGCCAGGGTTGGCCGGGCGAAAATCGTCCCCGCGATTAGCCGCCAGTTGCCGGGCGGGCAGGGCTACGTGCTGACGTTCTACCCGGCGTGGGAAAATTTTCCCAGCGACGATGTCGAAGCCGATACCCGGCGCATGAACGAATTCATCGAACAGCGGGTGCGCGAAATGCCGGAACAGTATTTCTGGACCCACAAGCGCTTCAAGACCCGGCCGCCGGGCGAAGCCAAATTTTATTAAGCAAAGAACGCTCCCTCCTCCCTGACGG